>CAZMGW010000021.1:0-18843 GCA_964565935.1 uncultured Coxiellaceae bacterium | reverse complement strand
TTCAGGGCTCTAATACTCTTGGCATTCTGTCCTGGGGTTCCCGTCGCCACGTTGTGGCTCGGTCACCCCAGGCTATAGATCTTGCGTTTCCTTCGGAACACTTTTGATCCCGCCAATATTTAGACTACCCCACACATGATAGATTTTGCTTTTTCCTAGGTATTTTTTAATAGAGGCAACTGATTCAAGGCGCGAATTTTTTATCTTAGTACTATTTGCCATAATAGATCGGTGCAAAACGTTCTGAAAGAAATGTAATGCCTGATTTAGCGCGACCAATTCAAGGCACAACTTTTGTATCTTGGCATTATCTTGCTTAATGGATCAATGCAAAGCGTTCCGAAGGAAACGCAAGCTCTATAGCTTGGGGTGACCGAACTGCGAAGCAGTGAAGGGAACCCCAAGAAAGACGTCCCCCCGATATTTCAAGCCCTGAAAGGGCGTAACTCCTTTACGCAGACGAGCTAATGCCATAAACCAAAAACATCAACATGTTTAGTCGCTGTGATAATTCTAGAGCATTGTTGGCGCTGAAAATTAGCGCGAGTGTCTCATGATTAAATTTATAAGTTGGATCAAAGCTCAAAATTTCAGCAAGGCTTTGGAAAACGGAAATCCGGTAACCGCTGTTATAAAACCCGATTTCTAGGGTAATCGGGCTTGAAACCTGATACGCTTTAAATTGATTTTGCTGCAGTTTAGCGACCGCTTCAGCCGCACCTTTTTCAAGCAATGATTGCGCTTGAGCCAGCGACAAAGAAGCAGCGCAGTCGCGTGCAATGCTTTGTTTGACCACCACCCCCACAACATCGCCTAATTGTTCTTGTGCCTCTTTTACTGCGTGGTCATCGCCGCTGATGAACGCAATCGGGACGTTGTGGTGGCTTGCATAAAGCGCGGCCACGCCTGTTTCATTGACGAGCTTGTTATTAATTTTTATGTAATGCGTTATTGAATGAAGCGTGTGCCCCAAAACCGCCTCGTTATTTTGGCCGCCCGCGTGATAGCCGACTAAAAACACCCCTTTAAAAGAGCCATCTAAACTGGCAAGCATGTTTTGTATCGGGCCCCAACCTTGAATCAGGGTTGCCTTGGGATGTAGTTTTTCTAAATCAAGATTGACAGCGTCATAGTCGTGGGCATCGCGCACCACAATGTGGCCCTCAGGGTCGGCGTTGAGAATGCCCTTCACCACGGCATTCACGTCGCTCGTCATGTAGCGACAAGCGAGTTGATGATATTTGCCGTCTTTGTTGGCAAAATTTCTGTTGATCACGCCGGTGATCCCTTCGATATCGACTGATAATAGGTATTTATTCATAGAACTTGGACTCCTTATGTAACTGTTTGTTATAGCCAGTGATTGTGCGGCTTGGTAGCGCAACATGCATCCGAAACGGTCTTGTTTTAGGACGCTATGAGCCATGAATGGCGAATGCGAGTCGACAAGGAAGTCCATTTATGACGTCCCTAAAACAAGATCGTCGAGTGGTGCATAGCTGCGCTACCTGTGCCAAATTAATTAACCACACTGTTCCGTTATTCTTAGCTAGCCGCCCTACGGCACAATCTCCTCAACCATCAACTGCAAACTCCGGCGCCCATTATATTCGTTAACGTCCAAGCGATAAACCATTTTTGCTTTCGCGCAACGAAAATTTGGCCAAATGCTGGGGTTAACATTAAAACAAATCGCATCGATTTCTTGGTCGGATTCTAAAGTACGCAAAGTTAGTTTCAAATGTTTTTGGCCGACCAAGCGCTGAGTAACTAAAATAAACTCGTCAGAAAAAGTCGGCTCAGGAAAGCCTTGTCCCCACGGACCAGCGGAACGCAATAACTCTGCCGTGGCAATATTAAAATATTCAATTGGCAATTCGCCATCAGTGTAAACGATGCCGCCTAGATCTTCTAACGCAAGATGTTGTTCAACTTCAGTCGCAAAAACTTGAGCAAACATCTCATAGCTTTCACGAGCGATGCTCAGACCCGCCGCCATCGCATGGCCACCAAACCTAGTGATTAACCCGGGGTTTTGTACGGAAATGGTGTTGAGCACATTGCGTAAATGCACGCCGCTGACCGACCGAGCTGACCCTTTAATTTCAGTTTCACTCACGGCAGTAAAAACAATAACGGGGCGATGCAGTTTGTCTTTTAGACGAGAAGCCAGGACCCCCAAGACCCCCTGATGCCAGGTTTCTTCAAAGAGGCACAGCCCCGGCGGCAAGTCTTGTTCCAGTTGCAAGTTGTCCAACAGCCGAGCAGCTTGAAGCCGCATGTCTTCTTCAATTTCACGGCGCTCGCTGTTCAACGAATCAAGTTGTTTTGCAATTGAGCGCGCACGTTCGACATCTTCAGTTAATAAGCCCTCTACCCCAATCGACATCTCGTCCAAACGGCCAACAGCATTGAGGCGCGGGGCAATGACAAATCCCAAATCAGAAGCCAATATTTTTTCATAATTGCGCTTGGTAAGGGCAAATAACGCTTTAATGCTCAAACGACACTTGCCCGCGCGGATGCGTTGCAGCCCTTGAGCCACTAAAATTCTATTGTTGTGATCCAAACTGACAACGTCCGCGACCGTGCCCAAAGCCACCAAATCTAAAAATTGCGCCATGTTTGGTTCAGGAATATTTTGCGCGCTAAACCAATCGATACCCCGTAAATGGGAGCGCAACGCCAACATCAGATAAAAAACCACGCCAACGCCGGCAAGATGTTTGCTCAGGAATTGATCATCGTGTTGATTTGGGTTGATGATTGCACAGGCGTCTGGGAGGGTGTCGCCGGGCAAGTGGTGATCGGTAACCAGAACTTTTATCCCGAGGTCATTTGCCGCTTTTACGCCATCGATGCTGGTGATTCCGTTATCAACCGTAATAATTAATTGAGGTTGTTGTTTTGCAGCTAGCTCAACGATTTCTGGGGTTAAGCCATAACCAAAATCGAATCGATTGGGAATTAAATAAGTGACGTTTTTTAGGCCAAAAGATTGAAGCGCCAGAACTGCCAGAGCGGTGCTTGTAGCGCCATCGGCATCAAAATCACCGAGAATCAAAACGCGCTGCTGTTCTTGTATTGCCGTGGCTAAACATTCAACGGCTTGTTTGATCCCTTTTAATGAATTGTATGGCAAAAGCTTGGTTAGATCATAATCCAGCTCAGTCGCGTCTGTAACCCCGCGCGCGGCATAAATGCGGTTTAACAAAGGGTGTTTATGTAGCAAGGGCGCGTTTTCTGGAACTTTGCGTGTTATTATTTTTTTCATTATACTCAGTGTCTATTGCGAGGTGAGTTAATTAGTTATGGAGCCTGTATCCTTCGATAATTGAATTTAGGCGCGAAGACAAGCCACGAGCACCCGGAGTTTACTTTTACGTAAATGAGGAGTGCGAGTGGCGCAGGCGACAAAGCATAAATTCAATTAGCGAAGGATACCACATTATGAAAAACAATCTACGCATTACAGCAGCCCAAATAAACACCATCGTTGGCGACATCAAAGGCAATGCCCAAAAAATAATCAAGGCCGCTAAATACGCCCGCGACACACAAAAGGCTGATCTTGTGGTTTTTCCGGAAACGGTTTTGACCGGCTACCCACCTGAAGATTTATTGCTGCGCCAGGAACTATACAAACAAACTCAAGCAGCCCTCAAACAAATCCACACAAAAGTAAAAAATATTTATATCCTCTTGGGTCTCCCAACAATTGAGGAGAAAAAACGTTTTAATACAGCGGTTTTGATTTTTAATGGGAAAATCCGCGCTAGTTATCACAAACAGCATTTAGCCAATTACGGTATTTTTAATGAAAAACGCTATTTTGCCGAGGGCGCCAAAACCTGTGTAGTAAAAATCAAAAACGTTAAAACTGCGATTACGATTTGCGCCGATTTATGGGTTGAAAAACCAATGCTGGACGCAAAAAAAGCTGGCGCTCAGTTATTAATCAGTATCAACGCCTCCCCTTTCGATCTGCAAAAATCGCAACTGCGCGAAAGCGTAATTAAGCGTCGTGCGCGTGAGGGAAAAATGCCTATCGTTTATGTTAATTCTGTTGGCGGCCAAGATGGGCTGGTTTTTGACGGGGGCTCGATAGTGGTAAATGCGCAAGGTAACATTACTCAACGCGCGCCGTTTTTTGTCGAAAAGTTAATGCCGATTGATCTTACAATTAAACCCAAAGTCACCCCCATAAAACAACCGTTGTTACCGCTGGGCAGCGTCGAAGAGCGCGTGTACCAAGCTTTGGTTTTGGGCGTGAGGGATTATATCGAAAAAAATAATTTTAAAGGAGCGATTATTGGCGTCTCCGGGGGGATTGATTCGGCTTTGACTCTGGCGATCGCAGTCGATGCTCTTGGTAAGGACAGAGTGGAAGCTTTGTATTTGCCATCACGCTATTCAAGCGACTTAAGCGCCCAAATTGCAAAAGAGGAATCGAAGCTTTTAGGGGTGAAACACACCGTAATTTCGATAGAAAAAACGTTCCAAGCGCACCTAAACAGCCTGCCAAAAGAATGGAATAAATCACCAAAAGATTCAACCGAAGAAAACATTCAAGCGCGTTGCCGCGGCGTTATGCTGATGGCGTTTTCTAATAAAAAAGGGCTGATTGTGTTATCAACCGGCAATAAAAGTGAAATGGCTGTGGGCTATGCCACACTGTACGGCGACATGGTTGGTGGTTTTTGTGTACTTAAAGATGTGCCCAAAACGCTCGTGTATCGACTTGCAAAGTACCGAAACAAGATCTCGCCAGTGATCCCAGAAGCCGCAATCACGCGCGCGCCCACTGCTGAACTTGCGCCAAACCAAAAAGATTCTGATAGTTTGCCGCCATATCCAGTGTTGGATGAAATTCTCAAACACTACATTGAACTCGAACAGTCTGTTGATAAAATTATTGCCGCTGGTTTTGCTCGCAAAACCGTAACCAAAGTAATCGGGATGGTAAACGGTAGCGAATATAAGCGGCGCCAATCTCCTCCTGGTGTTAAGATAACCACTTGCGCTTTCGGCCGCGAACGCAGATATCCAATCACCTCAAGATTTGAAGGATAAAAATATGCGAAAAATATTAACAACTTCAGCCCTAATTTACGCCAATGGACCGCTGCATTTGGGTCATATTTTGGAACAAATCCAAACCGATATTTGGGTCCGTTGGCAAAAACTTCAAGGTCATGACTGCCTTTACATTTGTGCTGATGACGCCCATGGCACGCCAATAATGATTAGCGCGCAAAAGCAAAATATTAGCCCTGAACAGCTGATTACTGAAGCAAAAATATCACACGAACAAGACTCTGCCGGTTTTTTAATAGATTTTGATAACTACTACACAACGCATTCGCAAGAAAATCGCGAAATTACTAATTCAGTATACGAGAGCCTGCAACAAAATGGCGATATTGAAACCAAAACAATTGAACAGGCCTTTGACGAAAGCGCCAATATGTTTCTGCCCGATCGCTATATTAAAGGAACTTGCCCACGCTGTGGCGCTAAAGACCAAAATGGCGATAACTGCGAAAATTGCGGGGCTACTTATGCGCCTATGGACTTACTCAATCCAATTTCTACCATTTCTGGAAAACCTCCCATTCAAAAAATGTCGGAGCACTATTTTTTTCGCCTCGACAAGTATGCGACCATGCTCAAAATGTGGGGACGAAAAAGCTTGCAACCAGAAATTGTTAATAAACTTAATGAGTGGTTTGAACTGGGACTAAAACCTTGGGACATTTCTCGCGACAACCCTTATTTCGGTTTCGAAATCCCCAATAAACCGGGAAAATATTTTTATGTCTGGCTCGATGCGCCTCTGGGCTACATCGCAATCTTAAAAAATCTGTGCGCTCGCAAAAAAATAGATCTTGATGAATATTGGAACCGCGACAGCACTGCGGAACTTTATCATTTTATCGGCAAAGATATTATTTATTTTCATTCGATTTTTTGGCCAGCAATCCTGGAAAGCGCAAATTTACGCAAACCAACTGGCGTCTTTGCTCATGGCTATCTCACGATAAACGGCCAAAAAATGTCCAAATCGCGTAACACCTTTATTTTGGCAAGCGATTATTTGAAGCACCTAGACCCTGAATATTTGCGCTATTATTTTGCTGCCAAACTCGGGGCGGGAATCGATGATATCGATTTAAACTTCACTGACTTTATGCAGCGCGTAAATAGCGATTTGGTCGGCAAGGTAGTAAATATTGCCAGCCGCTCAGCAGGATTTATTAATAAAAACTTTGGCGGCATGCTGTCCGACGATTTAGCTGCGCCAGAATTATTTGCCGCTGGATTAGACCTTTCTGAAAAAATCGGTGAATTTTATGAAAAACGTGATTTTAACAATGCCGTGCGCCACATCATGCAACTTGCTGATCTTGCCAATCAGTACGTTGATGAAAAGAAGCCATGGAGCTTAATTAAACAAAATCCAAATGATCCGACGGTGCAAAATGTATGCACTATGAGCATAAATTTATTTCGCCAGCTGATGATTTTTTTAAAACCAATTTTGCCAAAATTAGTGGCGAATGCTGAGGAGTTTTTGCAAATTGGTACCCTTACCTGGGAGGATCGCAAAACGCCTCTGCTCAATCACAAAATTGGTGAATTCAAACCACTAATGCAAAGGGTGGATATTAAAAATATTGAGACTTTGTTGGCATTATGAGTCCAAAAATAATTACTCAAATTTTTAAGAACTTATCTACAACCATCAAACATCCAACCACGGAATTGGTCTACTCTTCTAATTTTGAATTGTTAATTGCGGTTTTACTTTCCGCTCGCACTACCGACAAAACTGTCAATAAAGCCACAACCGGGTTATTCAAAATAGTCAATACCCCACAAAAAATGCTAAAACTTGGGATTACTGGCGTTAAGAAACACATTAAAACCATAGGCCTCTATAACACCAAGGCCGCCAACATCATCAAGACCTGCGAAATTTTGATAAAAAAGTTTAACTCCACTGTTCCCCAAACGCATGAAGAACTAGAAACTCTGCCCGGGGTTGGTCGCAAAACCGCAAATGTTATTTTGAATATTGCTTTTGGCAAACCGACTATAGCTGTTGATACTCACGTGTTTCGTGTTGCCAATCGCATTGGCCTTGCTCAGGGAAAAACACCGAAAGAAATCGAAGAGCAACTGCTGAAAATTATTCCCAAAGAATTTGCCAAAACCGCCGGAAACCTATTGATATTACACGGAAGATATGTGTGCACTGCAAGAAATCCAAAATGCCGAATCTGCTGCATTAATAAACTGTGTGCGTATCAGTTTAAAATCATCTAAACAAAAAGGGCGCATATGATAATGCGCCCTTTTTTAACAAAAATATGACCTATTAGAAGTAAACGCCCAACTGCATAGTTACAGTGTTGCTGTGTCTACCTTTAGTAACATCAGAGGCTCCTACAGTTCCATTAGTAGATGCCGCGGTATCGCTCCAGCTGTAATTAGTATCATGACGATACTCAACGCTAGCAAGAACATTCTTTATTAATGCGATGCTATAACCCGCAAAATAGCTTCGTTTTGGTAGGTTAAGACCCAAAGCTTGGCCAGTTTGGTTATAGCCTACAAATACGGTATTGAGCTTGCCTTTAATTCTAAAGCTATATGCTCCTTCGGCATCTAATGCCCATGGCTTGGCACCACTGCTATTAAACGCAAGATCCGCTGAATCAAAAGCTTTGGATGCTCCGACATATTCTGCCATCAAATCAAAATCATAAATATCGAATTTGACATGACCGTTATAACCAAATACGCCAGATTTGATCCGCTCTGCGCTTGTAGAGGCTCCTGACTTACTTTTACCCAAAATATCTTGCATGCCTTGGGACTCTGCCAAATTACCTAAGAGTCCACCACCAACATGCATCCCAAAGTTATCTCTTCCATATATGTAATCTACGTTAAAACCGCCATGTCTAGCGAATTCCTTAGATGTATCTTTCTTGGTTTCACCAGAAAAGCCATAAATTTGAGTATAAAAACCGTCTTTAGCAAAACCCAAAATTGCCATGCGGTCTTTTACTCTTCCTAAAGCTCTTGTAGATGGTGTCGTGACCATAAAACTATCATATCTACCAAACGGAGCAAAAAGTTGACCAATGGAGAAATAAAGAGGGCATTTATTTAATTGTCCTAATGTGATCCAAGCACGATCTAGTCTTAAGCGAGAGTTGTTTGATCTGGCGACACTGCCACCACTACTTTTGGTATCACCATCATCATAGTTAATAATCATAGCGCCGGTAGCCCATGGCCCTACTTCACCAACAATGTCCAACTCTGCACTCGTTAAATTAATATCGGTTTTTGAGTTTCTTGAATATTCATAGTTATTGTTGTAAACAACTTGACCTTCAACTCCACCACTTAGAACCATAACTGGGCCGCGCGGAATAGGAATTCCATTTTCAACGGCATAATCATCCATTTTTTGACGCAATTTTAACAGATATAAGTCTTTGTTTATCCAAGATAAATTAACCATTAACTCATAATTATCGGATGGGCCACGTAAGCCGAAAACCGGAGAGGTGACTACGGCTGGTCCATGAGCATACATTTCCATTATGGTTTTAAATTGGTTATTGTCAGATTGCTCCCCTGATGGGCTTTGCATTAGAGCAAGCTGGCTCTTCAATGCGTGCACTTGTTTCTCGAGCGCATTAGTACGCTCACTCAAACTACTAATCGATTTATTTGAAACTGGTTTTTTGGCCACATCACTTGCAGCAAGAATTGCTCCGCTGCTAAATAGTGCTGTAGTAAACAACACAAGCATAATTTTATTTTTCATATCCCTCTCCGATTTTAAATTTACAAAAATTAAGCCTAAATTAAATTTTAGAAATAAACGCCTAACTGTGTGGTCACGGTATTACTGTGTCTACCTTTAACTGATCCAAGCAATACTGTTCCATTAGTAGATGTCGCAGTATCTCCCCAGTTATAATTCACATCATGGCGATATTCAATACCCGCGATAACATTTTTCATCAAGGCCATGCTGTATCCAGCAAAGTAGCTCTGTTTTGGCAAGTTAAGAGCTAAAGCCTGGCTAGTTTGGTTATAACCAGCAAATAAGGTGCTGACTTTCCCTTTGATTTTAAAGCTATAGGCACCTTCAACATCTAGCGCCTGTGGTTTGGCACCAACGCTATTAAATGAAATATCATTCGAATCAAAAGCTTTGGATGCACCAATATATTCAGCCACCAAAGTAAAGCTATAAATATCTAACTTGGCACGTCCATTATAACCAAGCACACGAGAATTTATTCGCTCTGCACTAACTCCAGTAACTTTATCTACGCCGAAAATATTTTGCATCTCTTGGGATTCGGCCAAATTACCTAAAATACCGCCACCGATTGCCAACTTAACATCGCCACTTCCGTATGTGTAACCCGCATTAAAACCACCGTGTCTAACAATCTCGTTAGACTTGTCTTTTTTGGTTTCGCCAGAAAAAGCATAAACCTGACCGTAAAGACCAGAGTCTTCATACCCCAGAATAACCATACGATCCTTTACTCTTCCTAAATATCTCGTTACTGGCGTCGACACCATAAAGCTTTTGTAGAGACCAAACGGAGCATACATCTGCCCAATAGAAAAATAAGCTGGAAATTTGTTCAATTCACCAAGGGTTATCCAAGCACGATCAATTCGTAGCCTCGAGTTGTTAGAGCGAGCTACGCTACCACCGCTGCTCTTCCTATCTTTATCGTCATAGTTGATGATCATTACACCAGTTGCCCATGGAGCCACTTCACCAACAACATCTAACTCCGCACGATATAAATTAACATCGGTTTTTGAGTTTTTTGAATAGCCATCATTACCTTTATAAACAATCTGGCCTTCAATACCACCGCTAAGAACCATAACTGGGCCGCGCGGAATGGCAATCTCGTTTTCTCCCGCATAATCATCCATTTTTTGGCGCAGCTTTAAAAAATATAAGTCTTTGTTTATTTGAGATAAATTAATCATTAATTCATAATTATCTGATGGACCGCGTAAACCAAAAACCGGTGAGGTAACTACTGCTGGCCCATGAGCGTACAATTCCATTAACGTTTTAAGCTGTCCATTATCTGAATCTGAGTTGCTCTCTGATTTTTGCATTTGATCAATTTGACTCTTCAATGAATGAATTTGATCTTCTAGCGCATTGGTACGTGCACTCAAACTGCTGATGGTTTTATTTGAAGCTGGTTTGGTGGTAACAACAGAAAAAACTGCCGTACTGCTGAATAATGCCGTGGTAAAAGACAGAAGGATAAGTTTATTTCTCACTGTTTTTCTCCGATTTATTGGAAATTACTAGGGGATCATAAAAATGCTGAGTATAAACTGATAGCAAAAAAAATAAAGGGGGGACTTAGGATAAAATTTTTGTACAAAAGGTCCTAATTAAAAATCAAACCTAAAACAATTTTGCTCTAAAGAAACTTGGGCCTTACTAACCATACCTGATGCAAACGAAATGAAATATAGGGCTGGGAAACCCGAGACAAACCAAATAAAAAGCCCGCTTTCGCGGGCTTTTTACGTAACCTTATGAATCTACACTATTAACAGTTTAGAATCTAACTGCTAAACGTGCAAAACCTACGTTAGTGCTACGAGCTTCGGAGCTAATGTCATAGCTCTTGCTGTGGGCATAGACTAAACCTAGGTCAGTATGCTTGCACAAGTTGACTTTATACTCAGCAAGCGCTCTCCATTTTGGAGTCACTAGTGAGAAGAGTCCAACTCCAGCCGTACCTGTGTTATTTTTAATTATGCTACCTGCAGCACCGCCTGCTGGTGTCTGCGTCCCCTCTGCAAACCAATCACCATTACCTGAGAATTGATACCCAACTCCAAGGCTTGAATCATGATTTAAGGTTTCAAATGCATAAGCAGCATTTATGTTAGCACCCCAAAACTTAGAGCTCTTACCATAAGAAGTTGCACCATCATAAGAACTGCTCAGGTTTTTCAAAGCACCGGTCCAGTCAGCAAAAGCACTGAAATCCTTGTGTGATAAGTCTAAATGGACGCTTAAACCACCAACTTGATCACGTTTAGGAAGCGCAGTACTTAATCCATCCTGAGGAGCTGAAGTGTTTGGTGTAAACCATACGCTATCCCAAACATTACGGATATAGCTTAAGTTAACATTTACCTTGGTGTTTGGTGATTCAAAACGGGACAAATTGTCTTGATAGCCGATCTTACCACCGAAGTTTCTAATGGCATTGGTGTTAGCACCAATTGGTCTTGTTTCGCCTTTAAGAGCAAATATGCTGGCATAGAAACCAAAATCACTTGCTAAGCCCAAAATAGCTGTTGGGCCATTTGTTTGGGAAAGCATCTGTGCTGGGCTTTCAATTTGCCATGGAACATATTGATCACTATAGTCACCGAATGGAACATATGTTTTACCAACTTTTAAATAAAACATGGATTTAGATAAGTCAGCAAAAGTTACATATGCCTCATCAGCAAAAATTTTGTTGGTAGTCTGGTGTCCCTGTGTGACCGCAACATTATTTTGCATGGTCCATTGACTTGGAGCTCCAAGATAAGCCAAATTTAAAGTAACTTTTGACCACTTGCTCAAGTCAGCATTAGCTAGTAAGTTAACATTGTTAACAAACATGTCTGAGCCACCGCTGTTTTGAACAAAGGCACCTGGGTGATCGGTATTACCAGCAATACCAACAACACTACCCATACCACCAATAGTAATACGGTTAAACCAGCCTTCACTGCAAACTGTATTAACTACTGCATTTTGATCGATAACTGCTTGTTGAGCAACGACGCTTTTTGCGTTATGCGCAAAAGCTGGCGTCATCAGCCCAAGTACAACTAATGAAGCAACTACGGGTTTAAGTTTCATCCTTTTATTTCTCCTAATTTAAATTTAAATTTGGAATCATGGTCTCAAAACAGCGCACCATCTATTCCGATAAAAAAGCGCTATTTTCACCAGAGCTTTGTGCAAACTCATACACAAGTGCGTCTGTTTTGATGTATTCGCTGTTTCAACAAATCGGTACCGATTCTCGCAGCGAACCCCAAAAACTATCAGCCAATAAACTGACCGATACGAGAACTATTGTAACAAAAAAAAGGGTCTAGGCAAGTGTTTTGTTATTTTTCCAATAGATAGCGCCAAATACATAAAAAAAATACCACCCTTTTTTACTTAATAACCAAGAGTTATTTTTCATTATCCTTTCATTACTACTTCAACTTCTAATGCAGTCTTCGGTATCATTTCAGTTAAAACATCACATCCACTTTCTGTAACTAAAACCTCGTCTTCTATCCTAACCCCAATATTGCGCCATTTATCGTCTATCGAAGAAATACTTGGCGTGACGTAAATACCGGGTTCAACCGTAAGCACCATACCAGGCTCCAAAACCCGCCACTCATCATCAATATGGTATTTACCAACATCATGAACATCAAGCCCAAGCCAATGACCAATTTTGTGCATAAAAAATTGTTTGCAGGATTGGGCTGCGATTAAATCTTCTACATTTCCTTTCAAAAGCCCAAGTTTCACTAAATTCTCAGTAAGCACCCGCTCGGCAATTAACTGTAACCTATTAAACCTTATCCCAGGGCGAATTTGACGGATTACCTCAAGCTGTGCCTCTAATACCGCTTCATATATGGCTCGCTGTTCCGGCGTAAATCTACCATTAACTGGAAGCGTACGTGAAACATCAGCGGAATAAAATTTATATTCAGCTCCTGCATCCACAAGCACCAAATCACCGTCAATCAACTTGTCAGCGTTTTTTGAGTAATGAAGCGTACACGCATTTGCGCCGCCACCAACTATGGTTTTGAAAGACTCATAACGCCCCCCAAGACGCATAAATTCGTACAATAATTCTGACTCCAGCTCAAACTCATGGATTCCAGGCCGACATTTACGCATAGCTCTTAAATAGCCCTCTGCAGTAATTTCTGCCGCTTTACGCATTAACTCTATTTCAGGCTGGCTTTTTTTAAGACGCATTTCATGCAAAATTTCTTCTATATTGATCAATTGATGTGGCTTTTGCGCCTGATCGATCCAAGAATCAACCCTCGAGTCAAAATCACGATCATGGCCAATATTAAAATAGATCCGTTCTCGCCCGGCTAATAACTGCGGTAATATGGCATCAACTTCGGCGATAGAAAAAGCCTGATCTGCACCAAATTCGCGGCAAGCCTTTTCCTGCCCAACACACGAACCATGCCAAATCTCTTTTGCTGGGTCACTCTCTCGATTGAACAAAACAAACTCGCCCTCTTTCCGCCCAGGAGAAAAAACCGCGATTGCTTCGGGTTCAGCAAACCCTGTTAAATAATAAAAATCGCTGTTTTGGCGATAGGGGTAGCATTCTGAGCCGCTACGAATACATTCTTTAGCCGCAAAAGCGATGGCAATCCCATTAGAGCCAAGCTGTTTTAATAATTTACTGCGCCGCGATTTGAACTCTTTATTTTGCATAAAACCTTTAGAAATTTGACCAGACCCCATAAAAGCAATATATTAGCATTAGCTGTTGTATATAAAAAATACTAATCACCCACAACATTATGACCGAATCCGAGTTTGACAGTTTGGAATCACAAATAGATAGTTTCATCGAACATTTTCAACAACTAACTATCGAAAACAGCTCGCTGCATAAAAAAGTAACCCATTTGAGCCAAGAACGCGCTTCACTCTTGGAAAAAAAGAAACAGATGGCAGCATCACTAAAAACAATAATCCTGCAACTACAAGACGAGTTATCATGCCCGACTCAATAGCCGATACAGTAGCTATTCACATTATGGACCGGGAGTTTAGAATCAAGTGTCCAAAAAACAACATTGCTGAACTCCAAGAAGCCGCTGCTTATCTCGACAGCAAAATGCGAGAGACTTATCAGGGAAATAGGCTCATACCTATCGACCGCGTTGCCATCACCGCGGCTTTAAATGTTGTCCACGAATTAATACGCGAAAAACAACAATCACAATCTCATATTTGTGATCTAAACAAACGGTTGCTTAATTTAAAAAACAAACTTTGTCAGACTTTAGCAAAAAGCGTATAATTTTTTTACGCTCTGCAATACATGCCAGCGGGAATTAAATTTTTGAACCTATAAATTTGCGTAATGGGTTTTGCGAGCTAACGTCGTTGTGCATACCTGCGTTAATCCGTAGGAAGCCTGAAACGTTACCGAGAGACCCGCCTATAAACATTTGGGTTCAGAACGCAACTTGCAGCGGTATTGCGGAGTTTTTTTATAATGTCACAAGATTTAAAACACCTTCGGCAACAACTTAGAACAAAACTACAAAACCTTTCTCCAGATCTTTGCGCTGCCACTTCGCAAAAAATAACAACTAAAATCGTAGAAAGTGAAATATTCACCCGCAGCCAAAATATAGCCTGCTACATTCCAATTGAAAACGAAATCGATGTTTGGCCGATTATTAAAACCATTTGGCTGCACGGAAAAAACTGCTATTTACCAGTCTTCAATCCAAATACAGAACATTATTTACAATTCGTTAAATTCCAAGAACACGACGAATTAACAATTTCAAAATATAAAATTCCAGAACCAGAGATTTGCTTGGAAAAAATTATCGCGCCACAGGATTTAGATTTAGTGATTGTTCCGCTGGTTGGTTTTAGCGCTGATAACTTCCGCCTTGGGCATGGAGCCGGTTGCTATGATCGAGCCTTTGCGTTTAAAAAACAAAACCCTGAAGCCAAATCTTATCTGCTTGGCGTGGGGCATGAGTGGCAGCATGTAGAATTTGCGCCCAAATCATGGGATGTGGCAATGGACAAAATACAATTCACATAACTCAAAAAAGTCACAATCGCCGCACTCACCTCACTAATCTATACCATTCGTAAAAACCAAAACTAATACACATTACGCGCTCACTATTGGCCCCTTTTTTCCTGTGGCCACTGGCCGCCGATCAGCTTTGCTTCTTTCTTTCCACATTTCCCGTATCTCTTCAAATGTTTTTCCATCACCAAGCTCTTTTCTTTCTTTACCTGCACTAACCGCCGGACCTTTTCTTTCCTGAGCCACATCAACCGTCGGCTTTTTTCTTTCTTTCATTGCCTTACTAAATTCATTAAAATCGGTTTTCGCAAGTACTTTTGAATATTCCTTGAGTGTGCTGTTAATAATTTCCTGACATTTACTAATCGGACTAAAAACATAGAGAAAGTCCTTACGAAAATCATTTAAACATTTTGCAATACCCACCACAGCGCGCCCCAATGGAAAGACCACTCCAGAAATAATCGTAATATTGTTATTAGGGGCCTTTGCAGCCGCCTCCACATCTTTTGTCGAGTTTTTGACCTGGTCTTCTAGTTGTTCTATTGACCTCGAAGCTTCTTCTTTGCTTGTAGGATCGCTTGTGGGACCCAATGGCCCTCCTTCTCCCATAAATTCAGCCGCATTCTCTAAACTTTCGACCCCCTGATTACAAACCTCCTCCCTACCAACCCCTGCAACAGCCTCCTTAAAACCACTTTCTATTTCTTGGAGATCTGCTGCAGTAAGGCGTGCTTTACGGTGTGATTTAGCCGCCTGCTTATCACGAAGTATCGCTATTTTTTCACTAAGTTTCTTCAATCTCTTAATGCCTTGTCCTAATAAGCTCTCTGATTTACCATTTGCTTTGCTTTTCTTAAATTCAAACCAATTAATTACTCCGTCAATGAGTCTAAGCCTAACATTTAATACCCCAATAATTAAATTAGAGTAACAAGCTCGTGCCTCACTTTGTTTATTTCTTTTGGGTAAACCTTCACTTTCATTGGATATGGCTTTAGATCCGAATTCTTTAGTTAGATTGGTTAGCATTTGTTTAAATGCCTCAAACTCCTCCTCGTTTTCAGGTGGCTTTTTATTGAGCCTTTCAAACATTTGCTCCCCTGCATGAACATACTGCTTTAATTCACTGTCTTTTATATTAAGCCTTGCCCGCTTTATAGCCGATTTAATAACATAGTTATAATCATATTGACTGGCAATTTGCGCCGCATCTTCCTTGCTAAGAGACTTCTTAGCAAAGCTTCTCGAATGGACAATTTCCATATTCTTATTTAAGCTGTTCCAAAGTCTTTCTATTTTGCTCTCAGGAACACCTGCTTTTCTTTGGACATCTTCAGATTGCAGATAGAACTCATGCGGAGCACTCATAGCAGCAGGTATTCCTAATCCCTTACAAATCCCTAGATTTATATTAGCAGCAATGGGAGATTGAATATGTTGTAAAAGCTCTGGGTCTTTACCCCATCCCCACTTTCCTTTGAGCACCCTTAGAAGATTTCCACCAAACCCCACCAGATCATTTTTATAATAAACTCGATGATATTTACCTGGCGGCACTTTATTAGGACCTTCGAGCGCATTAATCTTATCGATCGCCTCCTTGCTACAAACATATGGGGTAGCAATTGCGAAACATTCGGCCCCTCTACACATATCTTTGGCTTCATTATCATCACCCAATTCATTAGCAAGCGTTCCTGTCTGTGCATCAAGCCATCCAACGGTAGCCAATGCCCCACCCAAACTATATCCATCAAATAATAAATTAGCCTTAGGATTCTCTTTTCGAATTGTCTTGATGATTTCAATCAACTCTGGTCGACAGGATAAATATGCGTTAGCAAAACTACTAACGATTTTTCCTCCAGCAGCTATTTCTGGAAATGAGTCTACTTTGTACATATTCCCATTAGTTTTCCAATCACTATTAACCGAATCCAAAACCGCCCCCTCCAGCACCCCAGCAACAGAAGACTGCCTACTACATCTAAAGGAAATAACTATTTCATTTTTCTCTCTATCGTATGCGACCTGGCCCATAGTGGAGACAGCACCGCTCTGTCCTTCGATTACCCCTGTCTTACCAGAAAACAAATAAACATCTACGGAATCTTTTTTACCTTCCGCATCATCATATTCTTTAATAGCCTCATACCCTTCATTCCCTATTGTTTTTTTACGATACACCTTACCTATTCTGTTTGTAAGCTGCTTTGGTGGCTTAAGTAAAACGCTAGTCGCCCCGCTGGAAAGTGTTACCTGTCTAGGGTCTATTGTGCCGCTACCATGGTCAACAATTTCTGTCTCCTGAGCAATGGAAACGCCACTACCTGCAAGAGTAACTTGTGTTTTTTCCGATTTCCTCTCACCAGCCAAGGCTTTACTAAAATTATCGCCTTCATCTTGAGAGACAATTATCTGCGCTAATAAACTATGGTCGAATGCTCCTAGAGCTTTTTTTGATAAATTAAGCGCCTCTTTTGTCCTTTGCGCATAAGACGACTGATGTTTTGAAATAGCTTCTGATATCTGTTTTGATAAGGTACTCATAATATGGCCTCGTGTTATTACCTTGAATTATGGGGGTAAGCTTATTACGTAATATAATAATACTCTGGCAAAAGACAAACAACAAATAATTGTGCCTTGTGCCATCAAATACGCGCTTAAACTAAACTATATTCTGCACCTGCTCGCGCATTTGTTCGATTAACACCTTTAACACTACCGCAGCTTGCGTTACTTCAACATCAACCGACTTTGATGATAGCGTATTGGCTTCTCGATTTAACTCTTGCATCAAAAAATCAAGCCTCTTACCAACATTACCGCCAGTAGTTAATATCCGCTTAATTTCTTTGCAGTGCGTTTCCAAACGATCTAGCTCCTCGGCAACATCAATCCTTTGCGCAAGATAAACCATTTCCTGCTCTAAACGCGCTTGGTCTAACCCACTCTTTATTTCTTCTAGCCGCGCCACGATCTTTGCGCGTTGATCCGCCAATACCTGCGGGATTTTGTTTTTCACTTTGCCCGCTATAATCAAAACTTCCTGCAATTTATTTTTAATTATTTCCGCTAATGCCGCGCCCTCTCGCTCACGTGCAGCGATCAAATCTACCAGCGTTTTTTCGAACAGTTGCAAAATTATTTTATGCACTGACTCGGCATCTGCTTCAACCGTTTGCAAAACTTGCGGCCACGACAAAATCTTCATCGGATCAACTTCTGGCGCTGTTGGTAAAAAAGTTTTTACCTCACCAATAGCATCCGCCAATTTCTTCACCAAACTAGTATTCAGCATTAAATTCAAACCGCTCTGCTCTCCTGGTTGAAACCTCAACATGCATTCAATACGCCCACGATGCAGTTGTTGCTGCAATTGCAGTCTGATATTGGTTTCAAGCGATCGCAAAATCTCTGGCATTTTAATGGTGCAATCAAAATAACGATGATTAACTGCACGAATTTCCCAGGTCGCCATACCCCAATCACCCTGATCTGAAAATCTCGCAAATGTGGTCATGCTGTGAATCATATTCAAAACCTCTTTAGATTAATTTCACCTTAAGTTACTATTTAGCTATTCTAACAGCAACAAAAAGTTTATTATTTAATTGGAGAACCACCATGCGCCCTAGCAATCGAGCTTTCAATGAATTACGAGACATAAAAATTACCCGCAATTACACCAAACACGCCGAGGGTTCAACGCTCGTGGAATTTGGTGATACCAAAGTATTGTGCACTGCATCGGTAACTGCGGGCGTGCCAAAATTTCTCAAAAACACCGGGCAAGGCTGGCTAACTGCGGAATATGGCATGTTACCCCGAGCCACCAACACACGCACTGACCGCGAAGCGACGCGAGGTAAACAAGCTGGCCGCACCCAAGAAATTCAACGCTTAATTGCCCGATCCTTAC
>CAZMGW010000020.1:11730-20017 GCA_964565935.1 uncultured Coxiellaceae bacterium | reverse complement strand
CGAAGCAGTGCTTCGCGAAGGCCCCGGCTCGCCCAACTGAGCTATGCCGGCTGTTGCGGAATATATGTTATTGCCGATTCTACCCAATTATTCAACCACCGCAAATTAATTCGTAAAAACCACTGTATTGCGCGCTTTCCTAAATAATCCTATAAAGTTTTTAATTTTATAGGAGAACTTTTATGCACAACTACAATCGCGGTTTTACTTTAATTGAGTTATTAATAGCAATTGCAATAGTTGGGATTCTAACCTCTATCTCCATCCCTTCGTATCAAAATTATACCCGCAAAGCTCATTACACCGAAATAGTGCAGGCGACTACGCCATTTAAGCTGGGTATTGAAGAGTGCTTTCAGTTGACTGGAGATTTGAGAAACTGTCGGCCTGGCGCAAATGGCGTTCCCAAAAATATTGATGCTGGCAGTGGGGTGGGGCTAATTGACGGGGTTGTCGTCGGCGATATGGGAGTGATCGCAGTAACGCCGCGCGATTTATATGGCATCAAACCAACTGATAATTATATCCTGACTCCAGCTGCCCAAAATAATCAGCTAACTTGGACCAGCAGTGGTGGTGGGGTAGAGCAGGGATATGCAAATTGAACATAAATTTTTAATCGAAACAGCTTTGCCATCTAAAAAATATAATTCTTTTGCCAATGAAGATGCGTCAATAATAAAATTTATTGACCAAATTCTATACGATGCTATTAACAAGCATGCTTCGGATGTTCATTTTGAGCCGTATGAGGAATTTTGTCGCATACGTTTTCGGATTGATGGTTTGTTGTGCGAGATTACTAAAACTGAAACCGCTTTAGCGCCACGTTTTAGTGCGCGGCTTAAGATTATGGCCAATCTGGACATTGCCGAGAAACGTTTGCCGCAAGATGGAAGATTCTCGTTTAAGATTGCAACTGGCAAAAGTCAAGATTGCCGTTTGAGCACTTGTCCGACGATGTTTGGGGAAAAGCTGGTGGTGCGGATTCTCAATCCCATAAATGTAGCATTGGATATTGGCCAGCTTGGGTTTGATGAAAGCCAGCGGCAGCTTTTTTGCAATTACATTCAGATGCCGCAAGGGTTGATTTTAGTTACCGGGCCGACAGGTAGCGGAAAGACCCTGACTTTATACACTGCCCTGAATATTTTGAATCAGCCTGGAGAAAATATCTCTACGGTTGAGGATCCGGTGGAAATAAGCTTGGAAGGTATAAACCAGGTTGAGGTTAATCACAAGACGGGCTTGAGTTTTTCCGTGGCGCTACGGGCATTTTTGCGGCAGGATCCCGATATAATCATGATCGGCGAGATTCGGGATCTGGAAACAGCGGAGATTGCTATCAAAGCCGCGCATACGGGGCATTTGGTGCTTGCGACCCTGCACACCAATTCTGCTGCTGCAAGTTTAAGTCGCTTGCTTAATATGGGTATCCCGGCCTTCAACCTTGCAACCGCGCTTAGTTTGGTTGTGGCGCAGCGTTTGGTGCGTAAACTGTGTGCGTACTGTAAACAGCCGCAAATTCTGCCGCAGGCCGTGCTTGCAGAAAATAATCTTGAGGAAAATGTCAGCCTTTATGCTGCTCGTGGTTGTGAGTATTGCCAGCAAGGGTATCAGGGGCGAATGGCCATTTTTGAGATACTGCCTGTTGTGCCCTCTATTAGCGAACTGATAATGCAGCACTGTGATCTTCGTGCAATCGAAAAACAAATGCGAGCGCTTAATATTTCGGCGTTACGTGCGGCCGCATTAAATAAGGTTCGAGCTGGCATGACCAGTCTTGAAGAGGTCAACAGGGTTATATCTTTTGCGAATTGAGCATCGGTTTTATACGAGGATTTTATGCCCATCTATAGCTGGTTTGGCCTTGATTATAATGGCCAAAAAATCAGTAATACTGACTATGCGAACAATCTACAGCAACTTAAAAATAAACTAAGCAAACAGAATATTTTTTTGCTTAAAGTTAAGAGTAAAAACCCCATTGCTTTTTGGCGCAATAGTAAAATAAAAACGAAGCATATCACTGTTTTTATTGAACAACTTGCTATTCTGATTAATGCTAATACGCCCTTGGTTACCGCGCTCAATATCATGAACCAAGACACAGCAAATGCGGATTTGAAAAAGTTAATTATCGATTGTAAAAGCTCAATTTCTGCTGGTCGGTCATTGTACAAAACTCTGTGCCAGCACCCGCAGCACTTCGATGAACTTGTACGCGGTTTAATTAATGTTGGTGAACAGTCCGGCACTCTAGATACCGTACTCAACGAACTGACAAGTTATTTGACCAAGATGGCCATGCAAAAACGTAAAATTCTAAAAGCTCTGCTTTATCCCGCCATTGTTCTCATTATAACTTTTATTGTTACGGCCATTCTGTTGCTATTTGTTATCCCGCAATTTAAAACCATGTACAGCAGTCTAGGTGCGGCACTTCCTGGTTATACCCAATTTATTATTAATCTTGGGGAGATTTTTCAAGCGAATTGGGGTTTTATTTTCGGTGGCATAATGGGCGTTGTAATTTGTATAAAACTCACCCACCAGAGGTCAGTAAAATTTCGCCAGCACCTCGATGATTTAAGCCTAAAAACCCCTTTTATAAAAATAGTTTTGACCCATGCCATCATCGCACGACTTACTAAAACCATCGGTTTGTCTTTTAGGGCGGGGGTGCCTTTGCTTCAGGCCATAAACATTTCTATCGACACCATTCAAAATTGGCGCTATCAAGTGGCGATGCAAGAGATTGCCAAATCTCTTGCCAATGGCAAAACTTTTCATGGCGCGATGGCAGAACAAAAAATATTTCCGTCACGAGTGATTCAGTTAATAGCGCTTGGAGAAGAAACAGGTAGGCTCGATGTGATGCTGGAAAAAACTTCTGCAATTTATAGCGAAGAGCTGAATAATATTACAGATAATCTAAATAATTTATTGGAGCCAGTTATTATGTTGATTCTTGGTGTGCTTGTTGGAGGGTTGATTATTGGGATGTATTTGCCAATTTTTAGGTTGGGGACGGTGATATAAAAATGATTTTATTGGCGGAGAGGGAGGGATTCGAACCCTCGATACGCTTACGCGTATACATGATTTCCAGTCATGCTCCTTCGGCCACTCGGACACCTCTCCTGGTTGGCGCTACAGCTTTAACGTTAGCAAGGATATCTATAATAGTAAAGATTTTTTCTTGGGGAATTTTAATGAGATTCCTGAATATAAGCTGCTAAGCATTTGAAATTTAAGCGTGGTTAGTAACGTAGAATTCAGCTTAGGAAGAGGGCAAAGATAATTTTTATGTATTTAAGTATTCCTTAATGTGTTATTAAAATAGTTTGCTATAATGAACCACGTACCTTAAATATTATATAATTAAGAGTGGAGAAATATATGAAATTTTCATCGATTAAACAACAAGTTGCATTAGCAACAAGCTTATTAAGCAATGTTGGTATGTTAAAAAAATACATATTTTGTTTTGTAGCAATGTGCGTTGTATTTTTTAATACTAATGCTAATGCTGATTTTAGTGAATTGCCAGAGGATACTCAGGCAATAGCGTATGAGCTAAACATTAATGAACGAACCACCAAACTTGATTTTTTCGTATTATCGCGCGAACGACGAGCGACTATAACCGATCAAAACGTAATAGATTTATTGCAAGAACTTCCTAATCTAGAAATTCTTTCTGTGTATGGGTTAAATATAACAGGCAAAGCAATTGGGCCAAGTACTGTTAGATTAGCTAGATTCGCTCGTTTACGGATGTTGCTTGTGGGTAGTGAGCAAGTTAAAAATGAAATTCTCTCCTTTTTAAGTAGAGATGATACTCTTCAGGTCGAGTTCGATTTAGCTAGATTCATGAAAGAAATCTATGCGGTTAATAGAGACATGCAGAGACAGGCAGAGGAGAATCGCCAACCATGAGCAGGATTCAGTTTAGGTGCTACTTGTGTTTTTAGATAGAATAGATAGAAAGGTCAAGATTTTTTTTGTAGCCACAATATCTGCTCCAGTGCCAGCGATATCTTTCATGATCACAGCGCCAATATGAATTGGCGCTACTATTTCAACGCTAGCAAGTATCCTCATGATAGTAAAGATTTTTTCTTTAGGAATTGGTTGGGAAGTTTTTACGGGGATTACTGGATATAAACCGCCTATAACTTTTACGGTGCTGGTTATAACCCTTTTGGGCGCGGTCATTTCTTCGATTGCATATTTTTTACCACGTGGACATTTATTACCGGTGACGATAAATTCATTGCCAGATTGGTCGATTTTTAAATCGCAACCAAGAGGGCAGCAAGTGCAAGTTATGTTTGTTGGTGTTGTCATGTTCTATTTTGTCGGTTCAATTTTTACCACTATTTCCGTCCCCGCATTATCAATCAAGTCCTGTTTGTTTACATAAAGATCCATCATTTCTGCTGGCAAGCATTTGTGCTCTTTTTTATGAGCAATCAGTTTATCACCAAGGTAGGCGTTGATTGAGCTGTTGGCATAAATATTTTTTGCGCGCATAAATAATTTAACTTTATCAGTCACGTTTTGGACGTTGATTTTTTGTGGGACGATCACGCTTATGCCATCTCCAGCTGTTGTTGTATGAGTAAAGTCGTAATTGAAATTATTATTAAGATATTGAGCGGCGCCAAAGCCGGCCAAGGCACCCTCTGCGCTGACGAAATCAACCAGATCGTGCACATGCAAAACATTGCCACAAGCAAAAACTCCTTCTTTGCTGGTTTGTCTGAGTTCGCCTACGATCGGCCCAGAAGTTTTTGGGTCAATTGCAATACCCGCAACGCGGGAAATCTCATTTTCTGGAATTAAGCCAACAGATAATAATACCGTGTCGCATGGAATAAATTGTTCGGTTGTGGTGACTGGGCAGAAGTTTTCATCTACTTTGTTGATGCTGACTCCTTCAACTCGGTCTTTACCGTGGATTTTGGTGATGGTGTGTGAAAGCATGAGTGGGATGTTAAAATCGTTTAAACATTGAACGATATTTCTCGTTAGCCCATTTGAATGCGGTAAAATCTCAAGCACCGCTTCGACTTTGGCTCCTTCGAGCGTCATGCGGCGTGCCATGATTAAACCAATATCGCCCGAACCAAGAATCACAACTTTTTTCCCGGGCATATAGCCGTCAATATTCATCAACCTTTGAGCGGTTCCAGCAGTGAAAACTCCAGCTGGTCGGCTGCCGTGAATTCTAATGGCTCCGCGAGTTCTTTCGCGGCAGCCCATGGCAAGTACTACGACCTTGGCTTTAATTTTCATATAGCCGTGTTTGCTGTTGATTGCGTGCACAGTTTTATCACTGTCTAATTTTAAAACCATGCTATCGGTTAATACTTCCACCTCGGTTTTTTGTAACTCTTTGATGACTAGGTCACTATATTCGGGGCCGGTTAATTCTTTTTTGAAGTGATGCAAACCGAAGCCATTGTGGATGCATTGATTTAAAATGCCGCCAAGCTCTTTATCGCGCTCAATGATTAAAATATTTTTTACCTGGTTTTGGTGCGCAGCCAAAGCTGCAGCCATGCCAGCCGGGCCGCCACCGATTATTATTAGGTCGTAATTTTTCATAATAAATTTGCCACATGACCCGCGCTAACTTCGTGCACCGCTCGACGATATTGTTTTATGGACGCCGTGAATAGCACTTCCATGTGGGCTCGCATTCGACATCCTGTCTCATAGCGCCATAAAACAATATCGCCTCGGATGCATACGCTGCGCTGCTTTACTACCAAATTGTATAATTTATTATTTAGTCCTACCAAACACCAGCAATGAGTCATTGCCTTTTTTTGTTATTTTTTCTTTGGGCGTTTTTAATTCGTTATGGATAATTTCCATAATTTTTGGGGTACAAAAACCGCCTTGGCATCTGCCCATTCCAGCGCGAGTACGCCGTTTGATCGCATCTAATGAATTAATTGGAATATTTCTGTGAAGCGCATCGCAGATCTCGCCTTCCGAAACCGTTTCGCATCGGCACACTACGCAGCCATATTTGCTATCTTTTTTGATTAGATCATTGAGTTCTTGTTCTGCCATATCGACGACTGTGTTGTACGGTTTGCGATAAGGGTCAAAGTCGGTTTTGGGGTTTAATTTTACCAGCCCAGTTGCCGCAACGATTTCTGCGACGTATGGCGCAATTGCAGGGGCTGCGGTTAGGCCGGGGGATTCAATGCCGGCAACGTTGATGAAGCCTTTAACCTTGCTTTCCTCGATAATAAACTCATCGCTATTTGATGCTGGGCGATTGCCGGCAAAAGCGGTTATCACTTTGCGCAAGTCAAAGTCAGAGAAGGACTTTTTGGCGGATTCGATAATTTCCTTGATATTCTTGCTGTCGGTATCCAAATAATCTTTGGTTGGTGCAGGTGTTGCATCCGGGCCGATCAATAAATTGCCATGATAAGTTTTAGTTACTAAAATGCCTTTACTTATCGCTGTAGGCACTTGAAAGATAACGCTATTAATCAGATCTCCTTGGTCTTTATCAAGCAACAAGTACTGGCCTTGGCGCGGTTTGATAGTGAATTCGTCACAGCCGATCATTTTAGCGATTTCATCTGCGTATAAACCAGCTGCATTGATTATCAAGGTTGCGGTAATGGTCTCGTTAGGGGTGGTGATTAAAAAATGATCTTGCTCTTTTTGGATGGCAGTGACTTCGCTGTTTAGTTTTAATTCGACACCGTTTTGCACGGCATTTTCTGCCAGGGCAACTGCGAATTCGTAAGGGGAAGTTATGCCAGCGGTGGGGCAATACAAAGCTATTTTAATGTCTTTATTGAGGTTTGGTTCTTTGGCTTTTACGAAATCGCTGTCAACAATTTGTAAATCAGGTACGCCATTTTTTTGGCCATAAGCGAAAAGTTCTTGGATTTTTGCTGCGTCTTTTTCATCAAAGCCAATAACAAATGATCCGGTTTGAGCAAAGCCAAAATTAAGCTCGTCGTTTAGCTGTTTGTACATGCTGTTGCCTTTGGCGCTAAATTTTGCTTTAACACTGCCAGGTTTTTCAGCATAGCCACCGTGCACGATACCGCTGTTGGCTTTGGTCACGTCTGTGCCAATATCTTCATTTTTTTCAAGCAAGCAAATTTTTAGATCGTATTTCGCTAGTTCTCGGGCTATTGAGCAGCCAACAATCCCAGCGCCAATAATACAAATATCGTACATTGAATTTCTCTTAAGATTTTTTAGCTTTTACGATTTGTGAAATAAGATTAAAAATGTGTTGGTTGCCGGCAATTACGTTTCCAGTTTCCATAAAATTGCCATTGCCGCTAAATTCATCAACTATGCCACCGGCTTCTTTGACTATTAAAGAGCCTGCTGCCATGTCCCATGGCGCAAGATTCATTTCCCAAAAACCATCAATGCGACCGCAGGCAACATAAGCAAAATCAAGCGCCGCTGAGCCACTGCGACGAGTTCCCGCGGCTTGTGGCAATATTGCGGCTAATATTTTTAAATAGATATCAATATTTTTAATAGTTTTATTGCCAAAACCGGAGGCAATTACAGAGCCAGCAAATTGCTTGCGCTGTGCGACGCGCATTCTTCTGTCATTGAGAAATGCTCCAGTGCCCCTGGTTGCGGTAAATAACTCTTGGCGCAGCGGGTCATAAATTAAGCCATGTTCAATTATATTTTTGAATTGGACGCCGATTGAGATGCAAAAATGTGGATGTCCATGCAAAAAATTGGTGGTGCCATCGATCGGATCAATAATCCAAGTGTATTCACTTTCACCGCTTTTGCCGCTTTCTTCGCCAAAAATAGCGTGATCCGGATAGGCGTTATGAATAGTATTGATAATTTCTTGTTCCGCTTGTTGGTCAATATCAGTAACGAAATCGTTGTGGTTTTTTTCCGTGATCTTGATGGTGTCCAAGCGGTCGGTGGCACGTAAAATAGTTTTGCTAGCGCTACGTGCGGCTTTGATGGCAATGTTCATTAGAGGATGCATGGGGGGAAGAATAGCAAAAATAAAAGTTTTAGTACAGGCTCTATTTGTTGTTGCATAGGGCTACCTCATTAAAATTTAGATAGATTTTTTTGTCCCAAAGTAACCTTACACTTCCGCTATCGCCCCTTTGCTCTGCTGTATACTGCTAATTTTATTACCGCATACTTTGGTGGTGGATCGCTACGCAAAGGGGCGATAGCGGAAGTACCCGGTTACTTTGGCCATATTGCTCCAGTAAAATTTAGATTGTAGATAGGTCAAAACTGA
>CAZMGW010000020.1:0-11699 GCA_964565935.1 uncultured Coxiellaceae bacterium | reverse complement strand
CCACTTTTGCATGCGATCCACTACCGATGTTTCAGATGGAGAATGAGAAGTATACAGCAATGCAAAAGCGGCCGTTCCAAAAGCAAAAAATCCATAAGTTTTGACAAAGTTGTTATCTTAGACAGTAAATTTTAATGAGGTGGCTCTGGGGTTTAGTACAGGCTCTATTTACTTCCACAGTCAATACACAGCGGCTGTTGATTTGGGGTTTCGACTTGCAAAGTTACGTGAGTAATGCCGAACTGTTTTTGAATGACTTCACGCAAGTCGTCGATAATTTTTGGCCAGTATTTTGGATCTATTACTACCACATGTGCTGTTAATAGGGTTGTCCCAGAGGTTAACGTCCATACGTGTAAGTCGTGAATTGTCTGTACCCCGTGAACCTGTTGCAGCGCGAGTTCAACATCGGTGGTGTCGATATGTGAGGGGGTGCCTTCCATTAAAACCAGCAATGATTCGTGTAGCAGGCGAGTTGTGGCTATTAAAATTAAAATGCAGACGAAAATAGAAAGAATGGGGTCTATTCGAGTCCAGTTGGTAAAGTAGATTACTATTCCTGAGATTAAAACCGCTACGGATCCGAGTAAGTCGCTTAATACGTGGAGGAGAGCTGCTCTGGTGTTTAATGTTTTTTCACCCCGGCTTAAAATCCACGCGACTAGTGCGTTGATAGCTAATCCGATTAGCGCAACGATTATTACTGGCTTTCCTGCGACGAAATGTGGGGTGTGTAGGCGGTGGGTTGCTTCAATTAAAATCTTAATTATTAGTATAATTAGAAAAATGCTGCTTAGCCAAGAGACAATGACCTCGGTGCGACCAAACCCGTAGGTGTGTTTGGCGGTTGTTGGGCGGCGGGCAATCCAAGAGGCAAGGGCAGCAAGTACTAGCGCAACCGCATCTACGGCCATGTGTCCGGCATCGCTTAGTAATGTTAGCGAACCCGACCACCATCCGCTTAGCGCTTCAATTATGCCAAATAAAAGGGTAAAAGCTGCTGCGTAAAAAAGAGTATTTTTATTGTTGGAGTGATGGCGGCAGTGTTGATGGTTCATTTTTTAAAAAGGTAGTTTGGCAATCGCTTTTTGGATGGAGATACCAAATTTTTCCGCCAAGCCTTTTTTGATTAGGTATTCAATTTTAAAGATATTGTTTTTATTGCTTGCAGCCAAAAGATAATCATCGCTGGTTATAATCTCGTCTACAAGGCGCATCTCCTTCGCGCGCGTACCATACCAAGTTTCACCAGTAGCTAGCGAATTAATGTCAACGGTTGGGCGGTTTATGGCGACAAAATCCTTAAATAAGGTATGAGCCTCATCAACCTCTTCCTGCATTTTTTTTCTGCCTTCTTTGGTGTTTTCTCCGAATAGAGATAGGGTACGTTTGTATTGTCCAGCAGTTACTTGCTCAAAGTCTATATCGTGTTTTTTGAGCAAACGATTGAAGTTTGGCAGTTGGGCAATAACACCAATCGAGCCGATAATTGCAAATGGCGCTGCTAAAACGCGATCTGCCACACACGCCATCATATAACCACCACTTGCAGCAACTTTATCGACAGCTGCTATTAGTGGAATGCCGCGGTCGCGAATGCGTTTTAATTGCGAGGCTGCAAGTCCATAGCCATGAACCATGCCTCCTGGGCTTTCGATTTTAACTAACACCTCATCTCGTGGAGTGGCAACGGTTAAGATTGCAGTAATTTCCTCGCGCAAATTCTCCACGGCTGAAGCTTTAATATCACCATCGAAATTTAAAACAAAAATTCTTGTTGGATGTTTGTGGGTCTTTTTGTCTTGTTTTATCTTGGCTTTTTCGTCGAGCTTTTCTTGTTTTTTTATTTTCTTTAGCTCGTCTTTTTCAAGGGTTTCTTCGTTTAAAGCCTCTTTCATTTCTTGGTATTTTTCGTTGAGTTTAGTAACCTTGATTTTTTCTTTAGATTTAAGTTTGTTTTGAGCTGCAATTGCTGCTAATCCGCCAAAGGCCAGCAGAATAGCAATTACCGCAGTAGCTACTTTGGCAAAAAATAATCCATAATTATAAAAAAAGTCTGTCATAATTTACTCCGTTAGAACTATAGGTTTTTCTCAATATTGCTTAATTGTTCAATTCTAGCATGAATAATTGATTTTTCAGTAGGGTTTAGTTTAGGTTCTTTTAATGCTTGCTGCAACAAAACCTTGGCTTGTTGAGGGTATCCGGCAATTTCATAGGCTTTAGCCCTGGCTTGATAGGCATCTGCTTTTTGGCTGTTTTGAGCATATGCTTGTGCAAGGAGTAGGTATAATCCTGCATCTTCTGAATGCTGAATAGTTTTTGATTTTAGAAAATAACAAGCTTCTTGTGATTGTTTGGCAACAAGCAGAGTTTGTCCATACTGTATAAATAAAGGGTAGTAGTTCGGGTGATTGGTAAGAGTCGTTTTTAAGATGCTAATTGCCTTATCGTTTTGTTTGTCTGCTTCTGCTATTTGGGCTGCGGCTATTTGGAACAAAACTTCTTCGGGATATTTTTTTTGTAACTTATTGATAATATTTGATGCTTGGGATAATTGTCGATCTTGATATAAAGCAATGGCATAGCCATATTGCAACGCGGTAGGGTCATTTTGGCGGTTAGTGGTCAATTGATTTTGGAAATATCTTACGGCAGTTGCTGGGCTGCGAAAAGTTATGGCTTGTAAACGAGCGTGTACTAAATTATAAGTGTATTGGTTATTAATTTGTTTTTGGGTGTATTGACTAGCTCGGTTTTTGGATTCTGCAATACGAGCATTGGTTGTTGGATGCGTCGATAAAAATGTTGGGATTTTGCTATTGTAATCGTAGGTTAAGTGCTGCATCCGTTCGAAGAAGGTTGGCATAGCTGTAGGGTCGAATCCGGAGTTATACAAAGTTCTCATGCCAATATAATCAGCCTCATTTTCTTTATCTTTGCTGAAGCTGATCATGTGTTGTGCTGCCCCACCCATTGAGGCCATGGTGGCTCCCGTGGCTATATTGCTAGCAGATCCCCCGGTAACCATGCCAACAATTAAGGCAGCAAGAGCTCCAGCAGTGGCTGTAATTTGGGTGTTTTTTGCCCGTTCAATAATGTGTTCAATATGGTGTTGCGATACGTGAGCAATTTCATGGGCTAGGACGGCAGCTAATTCACTTTCTGAACGAGTAGCAGCGAAAATACCGCTGTGAATCCCGATGTTGGCGCCAGGTCCGGCAAAAGCATTGATCGATGGGTCATTTACAATAAAGAAGGTGAATTTTCTGTTTTTGATATTGGAGGCTAATTTACTGCCAAGGTTTTGGATGTAATCGTTGATAATAGCATCATCTAGTATAGACATTCTTGAGCGTACTTCTTTCATGAAGTCTTTTTCCAGCTGTTTTTCTTCTTTAGTCGAAAGAATGGTCGCGCTATGTTCTCCTAGGTCGGGAAGCTCATAAGCGTATATGACAGAGCTTATCAAGCAACCCAATAACAGGAGTGCAAAATGCAAGTTTTTTGATTCTATCTTTTTGATTTTTAAAGCAAACATATTTATATGATTTTTTGGCTAAAGCTGCGTTATAATTCAAATATCTAAAAGCAAATTGGTGTATAAAGTATGAAAAAAGTTTTGTCAACTTGGTTTCAACGTTATTTATCCCAACCAGAAGCTATTATATTGTTAATTGTTTTTATAGTAGCAATTGTTGCTTTTAAAACAATTGGAGGGGTGTTGGCGCCAATTATCGTTGGTATCATTTTAGCATATTTACTTTTTGGGATGGTAAAAAAATTGCAGCAATGGCGTTTTCCGCATTTATTAGCGGTCAGTGTGGTTTTTACGCTGTTTGTAAGTTTAGTATTGCTGTTGTTTTTATATTTATTACCATTGCTTTGGGAAGAAATGGCGAGTTTGATTTCCGATATTCCCACCGCATTTAACCGTGGCCAGATATGGCTGTTTAGTTTGCACGATCAATTTCCTGATTTGATTTCTGTTAATCAGATACATCAAGTTATGATGTATGTGGCAACTTATCTTGCTAATTTTGGCAAAGAATTCGTCACTTTTTCGCTAACTTCCTTGTTTGGTGTTGTTACGGTGATTGTGTATTTGGTGTTAGTGCCACTTTTGGTGTTTTTCTTTTTGCGCGATGGCAAAATTATAATAAAGTGGTTGATGCAATTTTTGCCAGAGAAAAGAGAGGTCCTGGAAAAAGTGTGGCATGAACTGTATAAAAAAATTAGCAGTTATATTAGGGGGAAAATAATTGAGGTTGTGCTTGTTGCGTTAATAACTGTTATTGCCTTTTGGATTTTGGGATTGCGTTATGCGGTGTTATTAGGGGCATTAGTTGGCTTATCTGTAGTGATTCCTTATATAGGCGTAGCAGTAGTTACAGTACCTATTGTTATAGTTGGTTTAATTCAATGGGGTTGGTCAGAGCATTTTTTCTATCTGATGTTGGTTTATACAATAATTAGTATTTTTGATGCTAATGTATTAGTGCCAATTTTATTTGCTGAAGTTATGAACCTGCATCCATTGGCGATTATTTTGGCAGTATTACTTTTTGGTAGTTTATTTGGTTTTTGGGGCGTGTTTTTTGCTATTCCTTTGATGGCTTTGGTTAATGTGGTTATAGAAGCCTGGCCGAAAGAGAATTAGAATCTAGCATAAACTCTACTATGCTGGCCATAAAGCACTGATTTTCTGCGATTCGCTTCTCACATACCTATACAAAGTATGCTGCGATGCGATTCTCTCGAAAATCAGCGCTTTCTGTCTCAGCTGAGCTGAGTTTATGGATAGGCTCATAGAATATTTTTTAATAGGTGGAGATAAATGAGATATTTAAAATTTAGCGTCATTTTTGGTGTAATTTTTTTGTTGGTTGGGTGTGGCGCCATGCGCAAGCTTGATAAATCTGATCAGTACAAAAACGCTCCCACATACGGTAAGTCTTTAACTTTACCCTCTGATATGAATAAAAGTGTGATTGAAGATCATTACCCAGTGCCTAAAGCCGGTGATAATTCCTCGAATGTTTCAATTTTGCCACCAGGGAGTAATTTGGGTAAATAGGTGGCAAATAGTAGCTCTGTTGAATCATTCCGATGTTTCTTGTCGGGTTTTTGTTCTAAAATATCCCCACTTAGTTTGGGCGTATAAATAATTTATATCCGAACATAAAGTATGCACTATCGTGTTTTTTCCTTGATCTTGAAATCCAACATTAAATTCTTGCCAACTTTTCGTATCCGCGTCGAGTTTAAAAACCCCATTACTAGTTCCCGCATACAAACAATCGTCATATGAGTATAAAGCATTTACGCTAATTGTAGTCGGGAGTCCGGTATTAAATTCTGTCCATTGTTCATCCGTGTTGATTTTGAAAACACCATGGCCAATAGTTCCAGCATATAAAGAATCACCATGTGAATACACGGCTTTTACTAATTTGAATTCTAACCCTGGTACTTCTATCCAGCTTGTTAAGTCGGTGTCGAGTTTGAAAACGCCACTGCCAGTTCCAGCATATAAACAACCATTATGTGAACATAAAGAGTTTATGCATTTGTTTGCTAACATCTTTCCGCTAATGTCCTCCCAACCCATCGTGTCGTCGGTGAGTTTGAAAACTCCCTTATTAGTACCAACGTATATCTTGTCATTATAAAAAAATAAAGCATGTGCCCGTTTCTCCTCTAATCCACGGGTTATTATTGTAGGATTTTTAAAATCCACGTCTTTAATTCTAAAAACCGTACCAGTGGATATATAATACGAATATTCTCTTAAAAAACAAGACGTTACTGGCGTTTGTTCGGGTAATGACAGCTTCCAGTAAGCGTAACAAGGGGGTATAGTAGATATCAGCATAAAAAATATTAGCGGGTATAACCCCACTTTTTTAACTACTGAATGGTTCATATTTTATTTAACCTCATGTTGTAGTACTAAAAGTTGAATAGATTTAGAAATTCATACCAATGGTTTTCCATGGGTAAATGGTCTTTACAGCTTGTAAAAGAGTTTCAGTTGAGATTGGGTGTTGGTTCTGATACATTTTGTTTATATTAGAAAATGTGATAATAACTTTAAAGCCATGTTACTAGGATCTAATTCTGATTGTATCGTGTTTTGTAGTCAAGGTATTGCGTGTCTAGTGTTAAAAAGAGTCATGTTTAGTGGTGAAAATTGGCTTTTTTAGACAAGCGTGTTGCGGCTGATCTGATTAAGAATGGCAAAATGAATGTTACTTGGAAGTGTTTATCTTGAGGAATGAGAGTTTTTTAGTAGGAGAGGTACCGAAGTGGTCATAACGGGACCGACTCGAAATCGGTTGAAAGCCGGAAGGTTTTCCGTGGGTTCGAATCCCACCCTCTCCGCCAATGATGTTTTTTATTTAATTGTTTTTTCAAGTGATTGCTTAAGGGTTAAATGTTACAATACCCCAGTATTTCGCAAACAATTTTTTATTTTAATAGGAGATTTAAAATGGCAAATATCAACGAAGAATTAGTAACCATGTTAAACCAAGCTTTGCGCTTGGAACATGCAGCTAGAATACAATACCTAGCACAAGCAGATTTGATTAAGGGTTTGAATTCTGAGGCAATAATTGAAAGACTCAAAGAAATTGCCGGCGATGAAGCTAAGCATGAAGAAAAATTCCGCACTTTAATCACCAGCTATCTTGGCGGGGAACCAACAATGGAGTTGGCGCCAACACACAAAGCCAACACTACGGAAAATATTTTAAAAGTTAATCTGCAAGATGAAAAAGCAGCCATTGATTTTTATAAACAAATCTATGCCAAAATTATTGAGAGCAAAGAAAGTTTCCCATATTCTTTTGAAACGCTGGAGCATGAAGTGCGTCATATTATTCTTGACGAACAAGAGCACGTAACCGAGCTTGCAGCGTTATTAGGGCTCTAGCTTAGAATTCCGGCCTGTTGTAAAAACGGGCCGGTTAGTTTTTGTAGTAACTTACTCTTCTTGTGGTTGCTGCTTTAGATGCTTCGCCATATAAAGTGACTGCAATATCCCAAAGACAACGGTGCTACCTAAGGTGCCGAATAGCTTAAAGTTGACCCAAATATCAGTACTGAACTTGTAAGCGATGTAAATATTAACTGCTCCCATAAGACCAAAAAATATGGCCCAGCTCAAGTTGAGTCGTTGCCAGACATTTTGCGGCAAAGTAATCTTGTTATCCATTAAACGTTGAATAAATGTTTTATCGCCTATTATTTGTGATCCTAAGAATAGCAATGAAAAAACCCAGTAAATCGCCGTAGGCTTCCATTTAATAAAGAGGGTATTATGGGAGAGCAAAGTAGCTGTTCCAAGTACCAAAATTAAAATCAAGGTGATGGTGTGGGTGAGTTCGACACGACGATGTTTAAACCAGAAGAATCCAACCTGCAACAGTGAAGCAACCATGGCCACTATGGTCGCGGTGTAGATGCCATAAAACTTATAACCTATAAAAAACAACAAGATAGGGAGAAAATTAAATAATAATTTCATGCTATTTTCCTCTTTAATAGTACACATTATAGCAGAAAATTCTCCTGGTGCTAAATTTTAGGTCCAGTTTAAAATCACCTTGCCGCTTTTACCCGAACGCATTGTTTCAAAACCTTTAGTGAAATCATCGACAGCAAAGTGGTGGGTTATAATTGGGTCAATGTTCAAGCCGCTTTGCAGCATGGCTATCATTTTGTACCAAGTTTCAAACATTTCGCGACCGTAAATACCCTTGACCAGCAAACCCTTCATGATGATTTTATTCCAATCAATTGTCGTTGTTTGGGGCAGAAAGCCAAGTAACGCTATTTTACCCGCATGATTCATGTTTTCTAGCATCATATTAAATGCTTGGGCATTACCAGACATTTCAAAACCAACATCAAAACCTTCTTTCATATTCAGATCTTTCATGGCTTTTTCTATGGAGTCATGTTTGATATTAATGGATTGAGTGAAGCCTAATTTTCGTGCTAAATCTAGCCGATATTCATTTATATCAGTAATGACAATATAGCGTGCACCAACATGACGCGCAATGACAGCGGCCATCAAGCCAATTGGTCCGGCGCCGGTAATTAATACATCTTCGCCAACCAAATCAAATGACAAAGCAACGTGCGAAGCATTACCAAATGGATCAAGAATTGATGCAAGATCATCGCTAATTTCTGGAGGGATTGGATAGGCATTTACTGCTGGTATGGATAAATATTCCGCAAAGCACCCTTGGCGGGTAACGCCAACGCCGATGTTTTTTCGACATAAATGTCTGCGTCCAGCCTTGCAATTGCGGCATAAACCACAGGAAATATGCCCCTCACCCGAAACGCGATCTCCCAGCTTGAAACCTTGCACTTCCTCGCCCATGTTGGCGATTTCACCAACGAACTCATGGCCAATAATCATTGGCACAGGAATGGTTTTTTGTGCCCATTCATCCCAATTATATATATGAACATCAGTGCCGCAGATTGCGGTTTTTTTGATTTTAATTAAGACGTCACTTGGGCCAATTTCAGGCATTGGGGCGTCTTGCATCCAGAGGCCAACTTCTTTTTTTAGTTTTGCTAGTGATTTCATTTGCTTGTTCCTTGTTTTAGTTGATAACGCCTAAATCTTTTCCAACTTTCGCAAAGGCGCTTAGTGCCTTGTCTAAATGTTCTTTTTCGTGTGCAGCAGAAACCTGAGTGCGAATCCTGGCCTTACCCTGAGGGACCACAGGATAAGAAAAACCGATCACATAAACCCCTTCGTTTAGCAACTTATCTGCCATAGTTTTTGCGAGCTTTTCTTCGCCAAGCATCACCGGAATAATTGGGTGTTCTCCAGGGATAATATTAAACCCGAGTTCTTGTAATCCTTTTCTGAAATATGCCGCATTATCTTTTAATTTTTTGCGCAAGTTATGATTTTCTTCAAGTAAATCAAGGACTTTAATTGAAGTAGCGGCGATTGCTGGAGCCAGAGTATTTGAAAATAAATACGGTCTTGATTTTTGTCTTAACCAATCAATGACTTCTTTTTTGCCGCTGGTATAGCCTCCAGATGCACCGCCCAGGGCTTTGCCTAAAGTTCCAGTTATAATATCAACTTTTCCCATGACGTTGTGGTATTCATGCGTCCCACGGCCATTTTCACCCATAAAACCAACGGCATGCGAATCGTCAACTACTACCATCGCATCGTAACGAGCTGCCAATTCACAAATTGCAGGTAAATTGGTAATAGTGCCGTCCATTGAAAATACGCCATCAGTGACAATCATTTTATAGCGACAATCTTTGGCATCTTTTAGTTTGAGCTCTAAATCTTGCATGTCATTATTGGCATAACGAAACTTTTGTGCCTTGCACAGTCTTATCCCGTCGATAATGCTGGCGTGATTTAAACTATCGCTGATAACCGCATCTTCGGGGGCAAGTAGTGCTTCAAATAAGCCACCATTAGCGTCGAAACAGGATGAGTAAAGAATGGTGTCTTCCATGCCTAAAAATTGACTAAGACGTTTTTCCAATTCTTTATGGATGTCTTGAGTGCCGCAGATAAAGCGGACTGATGATAAGCCAAATCCATATTTGTCTAATGATGTTTTTGCTGTTGCGACAAGATCTTGATTGTTGGCTAATCCCAAATAATTATTGGCGCACATATTAATTACTTTGTCGTTGGAGGTCTTAATTGTTGCCCCTTGAGGCGAAGTAATGATGCGTTCTTGCTTGTAAAGTCCTGTTTCTTGTAGCTTTTTTAGTTCTTCAGCTAAATGGTCATAAAATGTGTTTGGCATAAGATGTCCTATTTTCAAGGGATTATTTTATAAATTTATCAATCAAAGTTAATACTATTTCAACAAAAATTAAGAAAATAATAATGATTTCAAGCATATTTGAGTGGCGGTATTGCAACTGGCTGCTTAACATGTCGAATAATTCATGGAGAACATCAAGTTTTTGGTTAAGCGTCGAAACACGCCGCGGAATGTCCAAAAACTTTTCGCTCATGTTGTAATAATCTTCAAGGCTTGGGTGTTCCCAAAAGTACTCCGGGGCGGCTAAATATTCACTATTTAAATTGATTGAGCTGCGAGCGAGAAAAATTTGCCCCATGCGGCGCGAAATTTCTTTTTGGGACAAGGAGATAGAGCCTTTTCTGGCTACTTGTTCTGGGTAATGAGCGTTTTGTTCAATAGTTTTTTGTACGGCGCTTTCGTATGATTCAAGCTGAATTGATTGCGCAAGTCCATAAGAAATTGCGAGTTTTAGTTGAGTGCTTTCCGATTCCAACATGATGATATCAATGTTAAAACGCTCGTGAGTTGCCATTTCAGTGCGGTCACCGTATCTATAGACAAAATGACCAATTTCTATGGCTGGTAAGGGGTTGGTTGAGAAAGGGTTTAGTTGTTCAAGTAATTGCTTTTCTTCGATATTGCTTAAACCCCAGGTGACAAGGCAGCCATAAGAGAAAATAAAAATATCTCCTTCTCTTGAAGGGTAAGAAATGTGTAATACTTTGCGATATTGTTTAATGATGTAGCTTTTGGCGCGGAAGAAACCGGCAATTGCAGTTAAACGATAGCTTTCAGTTGGGCAAAAAGAAACGCAGCGCATATCAGGTCCCGGATAAAAGATATTGATTAATTGTACTAGATTTTAAAAAAAAAGCCCACATACCTTTTGGGGTTTGTGGGCTTTTAAGAGCATGAAAAGAGTCGACTAACAGCCAGTATTTACATAACTGTAAGTTGGTGTTGCGTCGGCCGGGCTAATATTATATGTAACACTACAGGTTTCTGCTGTACCACCATCCGCATCATATCTAATGGAGTTTGCAGTTACGGTTGCTGTAAAACCAGAAGTGCTGGTCAATGCGGTTCCAATGCCATCTGCTGTGGGTGTTGGGTAGGAGTTAGCAGTAACATTTACAGTTAATCCACTGCCTAAATTTTTACTTCCAGCTCCTGTTAATCCTTTTGCAAGAGCAACGCCATGCACCATTTCTGAAGCCGCCATAATACTGCCATGAAGCCCTTTTACAATAGATGTACGAGCCTCTTTATCTAGGCTCATATACTTTGGGATCGCAAACGCCGATAAAATCCCAAGAACGACTATCACTATAATTAATTCCATCAAAGTAAAACCGCCTTGTTTTCTCATAAATAATATCCTCTGTGATGAATTTGTTTATATTGCCTACTTGAAGTAAGTTATTTAAAAACAGCTAATAATTAGCACAAGGCATATTATAGGACAAAAGATATTACAATGGAAGAAAAACTGTTTTTAGAGTTTTCTTATTGCAAAATTCCCTGGCATTTGACCTCTGTAATGCCACTAGCAGCCGCTGTTTACATAATTGTAAGTTGGTATCGCGTCGGCTGGGCCAATATTATAGGTAACACTACAGGTTCCTGCGGTGCCGCCATCTGCGTCATATCGAATAGAGTTTGCGGATACGGTTGCAGTAAAACCAGAGGTGCTTGTCAATGCAGCCCCAATGCCATCTTCCATGGCTACAGGATAAGAGTTAGCAGTAAGATTTACGGTTAATCCCCCGCCAAAATTTTTACTACCAGCCCCTGTAAGTCTTTTTGCAATGGCAACACCATGTACCATTTCTGAAGCCGCCATAATACTGCCATGAAGCCCTTTTACAATAGATGTAC
>CAZMGW010000019.1:0-20292 GCA_964565935.1 uncultured Coxiellaceae bacterium | reverse complement strand
AAGCCTGCGGCTACCATAAAAATTCAGAATGCAGCAGCCCAAATTGTAAGGCATTTTCTAATTCTTTTACTCCAGTTTCAGCAAGACGCTTTTGGTTAATGGTGTAACCCTTAAGCAGATGCTCCTTAAGGGTGTGTGTTGCCCAGATGCGAAATTGTGTTGCACGCGTTGAATTAACACGATAACCCACTGAGATAATCGCATCTAAACTGTAAAAACTCGTGTTTTTTGAAACAATATCTCTGAATTTTTCGCCCCACATTTCCATTGCTTGCTTTTTCTCTTTGTCATAACTATGTCTATCATAGATCGCCGTAACGCTATTCTCAACATGATTAAGTAATTTGCTCACTACCAGCCTAGAAACACCCGAGGCCGTCATGTGACTAGCTGCGGTGCGTCGTAGATCGTGAGGTGTAAAGTGCTTGATATTTTTGAAAGCACCCATGCTTCTTCTGATTTGTGTACTTTTTTTCATAGATATCTCCTCAATAAAAATACTTCCTTTTTATTGGAAAATTCTAATTTAGATCGATCCGGTTTATTGGGGAGATGTCATTGGTTACAGGGGGGTATACATCGATATTATTTTAAGCATAAGAGTGCCAAATTGAGTGGCTGCTGGTATGGATTTATGTTTTAATAACGACTAAAGCAAGGCTTTATGAGCTTCTATCGTTTTGGATGTAAAGTTAATATGCCAAAAATAAATCCTAAGTTAATAATTTTTTCACTGTGTATGGGGGCCAATTTAGTTCTAAGTGCTGTCGCTTGCGCGAAACCCACAAAACCACAAATGCCACCAGCCGCGGTTGAAGTGGCTAAGGTACAAACAAGTGCGAGTGTCGATCAGCTAACTGCTACTGGCAATTTAATTGCCATCCCCGGCATAGTTGTAAAACCAGAGATTGCTGGGCGTATCACCAAAATTTATTTTACCTCGGGTAGCAAAGTAAAATCTGGAGAACCGTTGATTGAAATTTATCCAGATATTATTAAAGCGCAGCTTGCTCAAGCTCAAGCAGAGTTAAAGGCGGCGCAGCTGTTTTTTAATCGCATGAAGCAAGTGCATGCCACCCACACAATTTCTGATGCGGATTACGACAAAGCCAAATCTTCTTTGGAAGCGAGTAAGGGTAAGGTGGCGCAGCATCAGGCTAATTTAGATCAGACTATCGTGCGCGCTCCATTTGACGGGCGTTTAGGGGTAAGTCTCGTGAGTTTGGGACAATATATTAATGTTGGACAAAATATAGTTAGTTTGCAATCGCTTGATCCGATTTACGTGGACTTTACTATACCAGAAGTAGATGTTAGCAAAATCGTCGTTGGTCAGAGTCTAAATATTCGTTCTAGCAGCTATCCAAACGAAGTTTTTATTGGAACGGTAAGTGCAATTGATCCTTTGATTAATAAAAACACCAGAAGCTTAACAGTAAGGGCCGCAGTTGCTAACAAAGAAGAAAAGCTTTTGCCAGGCGCATTTGCTGATGTAACTTTATTTATCGGTGCGCAAAAACAAATTATAAAAATCCCGCAAACTGCAATTGTTCACGAGCAGACTGAAAATTATGTTTATAAAGTGGTGGATGGCAAGGCAGTCAAAACTGTTGTAACCACAGGATCACAGGACGCCCAGGATGTTGTTATCGAAAGTGGATTAAAAATAGATGATGTTATAGTGACTCAAGGTCAAATGAAAATCCACAAAGATGGCGAGCCGGTTATAATTGCTCCACCGCCTAAATCATAGAGAGAATATGCACTTTACTGATACGTTTATCCGCCGACCAGTATTCGCCAGCGTTCTTAGCCTAATTATTTTATTGGTCGGGCTGGTGTCATATTTTAGTTTAACCGTCCGACTCTTTCCTAAAATGAATGCCGCAGTGGTTAATATAGATGTTTCTTATCCGGGTGCCGACGCCGAATTGGTTGAAGGGTTTGTTACCACGCCAATTGAAAACGCGCTTGCCGGTATTGATGGTATAGATTATTTCACTTCAAGCAGCAGGCCAGGGCGAAGTAGCGTCACCATTTATTTCAAGCTAGGCTACGATATCAACGTCGCCGTGTCAGATGTTAATGCTAAAGTTGCTTCTTCCCGCTACGCGCTTCCTACTGATATTCATGATCCAATTGTTAGCAAGGATGATCCAAACGCTGAGGCTACGATGTACCTCAATTTTTATAGCAGTAGCATGGCGACGGAGCAAACTACTGATTATTTAGATAGGGCGGTGCAGCCGCAGCTCCAAACTCTTCCCGGTGTGGCAAGTGCGCAGGTATGGGGAAGTTCTTATGCGATGCGCATTTGGCTTAATCCCCAGCTGATGGCGGCGCATTCTGTGACGGCAGGTGATATCAAAAACGCTTTATATACCCAAAGTCTGCAGGCTCCCTCAGGGCAAATTGAGACTGCTACTCAAGTATTTAGTGTTAAAACTTTTAGCGAGCTAACCACAAGTGAGCAGTTTAACCATCTCGTTATCAAAAGCAAAGATGGAAACTTGACCAGGATTCGGGATGTTGGCCGTGCTGAGTTGGGTACGGCTAATAACGACATGTCGGTGAGTATTAATGGCAAAACCTCTGTTGTGATAGCAATAACCCCTTTATCTAATGCCAATCCGTTAGATGTTTCTACTGAGGTCAAAAAGACAATTTCAAAGATTCAACAGAATCTGCCACAGGGTCTTTCTTATTCGTTGCTTTTTGATAAGTCAAAGTTTATTGCCGAATCGATTAAAGAAGTTAAAAAAACCATTATTGAGGCAACGTTATGCGTTATTTTAGTGGTGTTTTTATTTTTAGGCTCATGGCGTAGTTTATTGGTTCCGCTGGTTACGATACCTCTTTCGCTGATTGGAGTGTGCGCGGTGATGTTGGTTATGGGGTATAGCTTAAATACCATTACCCTTTTGGCATTCGTTTTGGCGATTGGAATGGTGGTGGATGATGCTATTGTGGTGGCTGAAAACATTCACCGGCATATGCTTGATGGCAAGCCACGTAAGGAGGCGGCGCTCTTTGGTGCGCGTGAAATTCAGTTTGCGATCATTTCTATGACTTTAACTCTTGCGGCCGTGTATGCGCCTATTGGCTTTTTGACTGGTTTAGTAGGTTCTTTGTTTAAGGAGTTTGCCTTTACTTTGGCGAGTGCCGTTATCATCTCCGGATTTATTGCTTTAACGTTATCGCCGATGATGTGTTCTAAAATTATGGTTGCCCACACTGAACCGGGAAGCTTTGCTACTATGGTGGATGATTGGTCTGATAAGCTCATGCATTTTTATCGTACCCTTTTAGGGAAGGTTTTACACCAGAAAAAAATTGTGCTTTTGATGATTCCAGTGGTGTTGGTGATTACTGCCGTTATCTACAAATTTATCCCAAGTGAGTTAGTGCCCACTGAAGACTCTGGTGTTGTTTTGGTGGCTGCTCAGGCCCCAACTTCGGCGACTTTAGCTTATACTGAAAAGCATATGAAATTGCTCGAACCAATTTTTGATAAGATTCCTGAAAAAGAAAGTGTCCTGATCTTTAATGGGGGAGCAAGTAAAGACAAAGGATTTGTTGTGGTTATCTTAAAGCCTTGGGGAGAACGTAAAAGGCAACCAAGTCAGATTATTCCCACTATTATGCCTGGGATAAGCGCAATTGCGGGGATAAAAGCTTTTCCTTTTGTCCACAGTGGCCTCCCAATAGGTGGTTCGCAAATTGAGCTGGTTTTGCAAACAACCGGAACCTACCAAGAGCTTTATAAAATTGTGCAAGAGTTGGAGTCTGCAGCGCGCGCCAATCCAGGCATTATCAGTGCTCGCGGAGATTTAAAAGTCGATCAACCACAATTGGATTTATACATTGATCGTAATAAAGCTGGAGATTTGGGCGTTTCGATCAAAGATATTGGCGATGTGGTTAATTTGGGGCTAGGAAAGCCTACGGTTGGGCATTTTGGGATTATGGGGCGAAGTTACGATGTGGTGCCACAGCTGGATGAAAGCTTCCGTAATCGACCAGGGGTGTTAAATAATTTATATGTGAATACGGCAAGCGGTAGTTTAGTGCCACTCTCTCAACTTATCACGGTTAAAGAAAGTTTACAGCCGCAGAGTTTAAAGCATTTTCAACAACTACGCGCCGCAACTTTGTCGGCCGATCTTGCACCTGGTTATTCTTTGGGGCAGGCGCTGGATTATCTTCAAGGGGCGGCCAAAAAAGTCATGCCTTTAGATAAAGGTATGCAAATCAACCATAGCGGTTTTTCGCGTCAATATTTTGAGGCGGGAAATCAGATGCTGTTCGTTTTTGGTTTTGCTATTATTTTTATTTTCTTGGTGTTGGCGGCGCAGTTTGAAAGCTTCCGGGACCCATTTATTGTGCTGTTTAGTATCCCACTGTCGATATTTGGTGCTTTGTTAGTGCTATTTTTGACTGGTAACACGCTAAATATTTATTCGCAGATTGGATTAGTAACGCTCGTGGGGTTAATTAGTAAACACGGAATTTTGATGGTAGAGTTTGCCAATCAATTGCAAGCGCAGGGCAGAAGTATTCGGGAAGCAATTATCGAGGCAGCATCGATTCGGCTGCGCCCAATTTTGATGACGACCGCGGCAATTGTGATTGGCGCCATACCTCTGGCTTTGGCAAGCGGGGCTAGCGCCGTTAGTCGACAGCAAATTGGTTGGGTAATTATTGGTGGTATGTCGATTGGAACTTTATTTACGTTGTTCGTTGTGCCGACGATGTACATCTACTTGGCAACCAAGAAGACAAAGGCAGAAACACATCTACACCTAAGTGGCTAGTACCGAATTTAGTTTGATCAAATCCTCGTTACCGAGGCATCTTGAAGGAGCGTTGGGGTCGGGGAAGGGCATTAGTAAATATTTGCCGCTTTGCATCGCAGTCATACATTTTGATTTTCCAGCCATCAGGCCTTTAATTGCCATATCACCCATAATTGAAGCGGTAATGCGATCCATTGTGGTTGGTGACCCGCCGCGTTGAATGTGGCCTAGAACGCAAACGCGATAATCGAATTTTGGGGTTAATAATTTTAATGCTTGAGCTATATGAAAACTGCGTCCAGGGCTGTCAGATTCAGATACCACAATAATTAAACTTTGTTTTTTGCGTTTGGGAGCCATGATGCGTTTAGCTAAAGTAGGAATTGTTATTGGGAATTCTGGCGTCAAAATAAACTCAGCTCCACCAGCAAGTCCAACATCAACGGCTAAAAATCCAGAGTGACGTCCCATGGTTTCAACAAGAAAGTATAAGCCGCTGCTTGCTGAAGTATCACGAATTTTGTCGATGGCGTTAACGGCGGTGTTGCGTGCGGTATCGTAGCCAATCGTATAATCCGTGCCCACTATGTCATTATCGATGGTTCCTGGGATGCCGATGGTTTTGGGACCGCCTTCGTCTTGGAGTAGGGTGGCGCCACGGTAGGTGCCATCACCGCCAATTGCTATCAGATATTCAACATTTTTCCGTTTTAAAAATGCACGAACTTTATCTCGGGTTTCTTTTTTGTGAAATTCTTTTGAGCGCCCAGAGCGCAAGATTGTGCCACCACGCTGAATGCAACCGGCTACATCACTTGGGTTCATGGTAAAGATTTCTTGTTCTATTAGGCCCTGATAGCCGTCATGGCAAGCATAGGTTTCAAATCCGTGATAATTGCCTGATCGCACCACCGCTCGTATTGCAGCGTTCATGCCAGGTGAATCGCCGCCAGAAGACAGTATCAAGATTTTTTGATGGGTATGACTTTGTTTACGGATAGCCATTATAATTACTCCTAGTAACTCGGTAACAGCCTACGGTGATGCTATATTTGGTGGGCCCACTAGGACTTGAACCTAGGACCAATGGATTATGAGTCCACTGCTCTAACCAGCTGAGCTATGAGCCCGAATAAAAATTTGTTCAGCAAAGACTTTTTACCGGTAGTCGCGGGCTAAAGCCTGATGCTATCAGGCAGTTCCCAGCAAATTTGTGCAGAGAATAATACCATCTACCCATGAATTATTACCACAATATACAAAGCGTTATTAAATTTGTCCAGGATTTTTAATTTGAGAGTAGGGGTTTTTTGCTACATATTTTTAGCTATTCAGCTATTTTAAGGCTAATCTTGGTTTAACCACCAAAAACAAATTTTTATATACACCAAAATTTAACGCGCTACAATACGGCCAAAGATAATCCAAGTATTCTATTTGGAGGTTTGCTTGATCAAATGTCGCCATTTTAGTTTTATTGCCCTTCTGTTTTTTATTGTCCCTAATGTTGCTTTGAGTGCTTTGGATGTCGGAAGCTTAAAAGGTGATTTTAATGTCACACCAACCGGCCAAGCTCATTATTCAATCCCAATCGATGTTCCTCCCGGCACGGCCAATATGGCTCCTGCGCTATCGATTGCTTATGACAGTTCAAGCAGCAACACGCGCAATGGGCTGCTTGGCATGGGTTTTTCTTTGGAAGGACTAACAGCAATCACCAGATGCGCAGCAACAAAACGCAAAACGGTTTAATTCATGGCGTTGATTTTACCGATCAAGATCGGTTTTGTTTAAACGGTGAGCAACTGGTGGCGATAAGAGGAGCGTACGGCGCCGATGGTACTGAGTATCGAACTTACATTGATAGCAAAACCAAGATAGTTTCTTATGGTCAAAGATTTAAAAATGGGTTTTTAAGATCAACTCCATCTAGCAAGTTTATCTAGTAAATGGGTCAGAAAATCTATTCTGGCAACACCCGGCTTGACCATAAACTCCATCTTGCTCGGCCCTTTTAATTTGTAACTATCTGATTGTTGTTGGATTAGCTGAAGCACGGCTTTAGGATCAATATTTGGTTTGGCAGAAAATTCCATGTTGCCTTTGCCGCTTGGGCCGATCGTGATTTTTACTATTCCCAGCTTCTGCGCTTTTAGTTTTAATTCGGCAATTTTGAATAAATTTTTCGTAAACTCAGGCAGTAGGCCAAATCGGTCAATCATTTCGACTTGTAATTCATTCAATTCATTATTGTTTTTGGCGCCAGCGATACGCTTGTATAAAACCAATCTCAAACTCATGTCATTAATATATTTATCAGGAATTAGAGCAGGGATTTGCAGGTCAACTTCGATGCTTGGTTTTGTCTCCCCTTCAAGATCAGTTTCTTTGCCGCTTTTAAGCGCTTCAACTGCTTCTTCAAGCATCTCCATGTAAAGACTAAAACCAATGCTGTGAATTGCACCGCTCTGATTTTCGCCAAGCAACTCACCCGCGCCGCGAATTTCTAAATCATGAGTGGCGAGGACAAAACCGGCGCCAAGATCCTCCATGGAAGTGATTGCGTCCAGGCGCTTTTTGGCATCTGGAGTTAAAAGAGGGGGTGGTGGCGTAATTAAATAGGCATACGCTTGGTGATGCGATCGGCCAACCCGGCCGCGCAATTGGTGCAATTGTGCCAAGCCAAAACGATCCGCGCGATCGATAATAATAGTATTTGCCGTTGGGACATCAAGTCCGGATTCAATAATTGTTGAACACACCAAGACATTTGTTTGTAAATGATAAAAGTCGCGCATAACCTGCTCCAGCATTTGTTTGCGCATTTGACCATGGGCAATTGCAATCCGTGCAGTTGGTATTAGCTGTTGCAGCTCGCGTGCGGTTCTTTCGATCGTAGCAAGGTCGTTATGCAGAAAATAGACCTGGCCGCCACGCAATATTTCGCGCGAAACAGCCTCTTTAATTAAATAATTGCTTCGTTCATGGACAAAGGTTTTGATTGCCAGACGTTTTGCCGGAGGGGTTGAAATGATTGAAAAATCACGAATATTTGCAAACGCCATGTTGAGCGTGCGTGGGATTGGGGTGGCGGTTAAAGTTAAAATATCAATATGGGGTGCAATTTGTTTAATGTGTTCTTTTTGTTTTACGCCGAACCGATGCTCTTCGTCAATAATTAGCAGCCCGAGATTTTTAAATTTTACATTTTTTTGGAGTAATTTATGGGTGCCAATGACAATATCGATTTTTCCAGATGCGAGAGCATCGACAGTATTTTTTTGATCTTTTGCAGAACTAAAGCGAGAAAATAGTGCAATGTTAATTGGCCAGTCAGCAAAACGGTCTTGGAAGTTGGTGAAGTGTTGTTGCGCCAGCAGGGTGGTTGGGGTAAGAATGGCCGCTTGTTTACCGCTTTGTACTGCAAGAAAGGCCGCGCGCATTGCTACTTCAGTTTTGCCAAAGCCAACGTCGCCGCAAATTAAGCGATCCATCGGACGTTCTACCAGCATGTTGGTAATCACGTCATTGATTGCGTTTTTTTGATCAGGAGTTTCGATGAAGGGGAAGGCAGCAGCAAAACGTTCATAATCGGTATTGGGTTTGGCAAAAGCAAAACCACGTGACTTAAGGCGGCGAGCGTGAATTTCTAGCAGTTCTACCGCAACGTCGTGAATTTTTACTTTAGCTTCACGCTTGGTTTTTTCCCATTGTTTTGAGCCCAGATGGCTGAGTGGTGCACTTTCTGCGCTTATTCCCGTATAACGGCTGATCAAATTAATTGAAGCAACTGGCACGTAAAGTTTGGCATGATCGGCATATTCCAGCACCAAAAATTCACTTTCATAACCGTTAATCGGTAGTTTTTGTAGCCCCAAGTAGCACCCAATGCCGTGGTCGATATGAACTACTGGCGCGCCAATTTGCAGCTCTGTGAGATCGCGAATTATTGCTTGAGGGTTTTGCGTTTGCGCTTTGCTGGGGCGATATTGAATTGCTTGTTCGCCAAAAAGTTGTATTTCAGTGATAACTAAAATTTCTGAATCGTCGTTTTCTGCCAGCAAGTGCAGCGGTTGTTCGACTAACGCAACCGTAATTGCGATTTTGCTAGAATCGTTAAGAAATTGTTGCCAGGATTCGACTGTGGTTGGGGTAAGGTTTATGGTTCGTAGTAAGTCGAGCAGCGCCTCGCGTCGTCCGGCCGATTCGGCGACCAAAAGAACGCGTGCATCTGGATGGCTTTCGATTAAGGTTTGCAACTTTACTAAAGGGTTTTTAGCTTTGTTGTCTATTGAAAGGTCTGGAAGTTTTTTTGTTTGAAAATAAAATGATGCGATGTTTTTGTTGATTTTTTCTTTATAGTTTTCCGGGTTTATTAAAACTTGAGGAAATTCATTTTGGTACGCAAAAATTTGATCTACAGGAATAAAAAGATCAATTGGAGCAAGCAAAGGATGAGTTTGATCATGACGCAATTGTTCATAACGCTCATTTATTTCATGCCAAAAATTTTGCATTATTTTTTCGCCATCCCCAATTCGTATGATAATAGGATTTGGTGGTAAGTAATCAAACAGCGATGCGGTTTTTTCAAAAAATAGAGGTAAATAATACTCGATCCCAGGGTGATTTTCGTGGTTAATAGTGCTTTGATAAATTGGGCAATTTAATGGGTCACCGCTGAATTTTGATCTCCAGGATTGACGAAAACGACTGACCGCTTCGTCGTTTAATGGGTGTTCTTTCGCCGGAAGGATTTTAATTTTATCTATTTTGTTAGCAGAGCGCTGGGTATCTGGGTCAAAAATACGGATACTGTCAACTTTTGTGTCTAGAAGGTCAATTCGGAAAGGCGTTTTACTTCCAATGGGGAAAAGATCGATTATTGAACCGCGAACGGCAAACTCCCCATGCTCCATTACTTTTGAAACGCAAACGTAGCCATGGGTTTCTAGGCGGAGGCGGAATTGGTTGAGGTTGAAATCCTCGTTGGCTTCTAAAACAAAGCTATTGGCTTCGACGTAATTTTTAGGGGGTAGGCGATAAGCTAACGTAGTCGCAGCAATCAGAATAATCCCAGATTTTAAAGAAGGCATTTGATAAAGAGAAAGTAACCTTTGGGAGATAATATCTTCATGGGGTGAAAAGTGGTCATAGGGCAGTGTTTCCCAGTCAGGAAAGACTAAAACCGGTGTTTGGCTTTCTTTGCCAAGGTAAAACTCTAACTCTTGTTCTAATCTGGCGGTTGTAAGAATGTCTGGTGTAATAGCTATCAGGGGTTGAGTAGTAGCAGCGCAAGCAATGGCCAGTCCAGCTGCGCCACCATGCAGGTTTTGCCAGTGCATTTTTTCTGCTTTTTTTGTGGGTAGTTTATGGTAGAATTGCTCTAGTTTTTGTGACATACCCTTGAATCGTAATCTATATATTTGTAGTAAGCAATTTTTTGGGAGGAATTGTGATGCCAATTTTGGACTACCCCTTAGGTATAAAGGACATATGGGCTGCCTTACTGCGTTTATATTGCAAAGTTTTTTCCGGTGTTTGGTTTTTAGGGGGTATTGTAGGAGCGCTTGTTAATGTTTCGTTGTTTCTTAGCCTATTTTATTTATGTAAAACCAACATCCCCATTGTTGGTAACGTCGTATGTGTTGTTGTAAATCTAATCATAGTGTTCCTTAATATTTATCTGATGGCGGTGATTTTGCACAGGGCCAATGCAATCGATGAAGTGCAGGGTGGGGCATTGATGACTTCGCTTTCTTTTGTCAATAAAAAGTATTCTACGATTGTTATTGGTGTTTTTCTCGCGTCTTTTTTAGGTGTGTTGGGTACAGGTTTGTTTGTTGTTCCTGGGATTTATTTAACGATAGCATTTTTTATGTTGCAACCACTTATCCTGTTTGATAACAAAGATAGTTTTTCTGCTTTAAGGGATAGTTGTGGGCTGGTTTGGGGTAATTGGTGGCGTACCTGTGCGGTGATTTTTCCAGTAATGTTTATTAATTATTTGCTGGGGTTTGCCGTGCAATTTGCTGTGATACGTGGCACCGCTTGGTATGTAATAATGGGTGCTAATATGCTAGTGACAATGCTATTTTTGCCGTTACTCGGAGCTGCTGTTTTGGTTCAATTTAGGTGCTTAAAGTTACGTTATATTAATAAACACAAGGCGTTGCTTGCAGAAGCGATTGTATCGTAGACAAAAAATTTTTATTGAATATTAATGGAGGTTTTGTGGATAATTTTGTGAATAATCAACGCACTATAAAGGAAATTTGGCTTGCATCTTTTCGGCTATATCGTAAAGTCTTACCTCGCGTTTGGTCTATAGCTGCTCTGGTGGGGGTTCTTGCAATAGTAATGGCTTTTTTAAGTGATAAGCAGTGTCAATTTAAAGCTAATGAAATTACCACCGCTAATGTGATATGTGTCTCTGCGCATGTAACCACTTTATTGTTAATGATATATTTGGGAGCTTTGATTTTTTATAAAACTCATGTGATAAGTGAGGGGCAAAATGTAACGTTAAGGGGCTCACTTCTTTTTGTTTTGAAAAAATATTTTAAAATTACTGTTGCTTTGATGATTGTTTTGTTTGCTGGCGCAATAGGAGTCATTGCCTTTGTTTTACCTGGGGTTTTTCTGTCTGTGCTATTTATTATGGTGCAGCCATTAATCTTGTTTGATAACCATGGTGTTTTTTCTGCTTTGAAGGGTAGTTGCAAGCTTGTTTGGGGTAACTGGTGGCGTACTTTTGTAGTAGTTTACCCTGTTATATTTTTAAATTTTTTGACGGGTTTGGGCATACAATTTTCTTTAACGCGAGGATATTGGTATGTGATTATGGGAGGTATGATGCTAGTGCTTACCTTTTTTTACCCCTTGCTTTACGTCTTTATTTTAACGCAATTTAATGACTTAAAGCTACGCCACCATGCTCGAGAGTCTTTATAAGATTAATTGCTTGTTTTGTATGTGCCTTGTATTGCGTGCGGTTTGTTACACAATAATCCCACCGCCCAGGCATTCTTCTTGGCTGTAAAATACTACCGATTGGCCTGGAGTGATTGCCCATTGAGGCGCAAAAAAGTCGACGATTAATTTGCCATCGTCAACTTTTTTGACGGTACATTTTTGTTCTTGTTGACGATATCGGATTTTAGCGCTGCACTCAAAGGGCATTGACGGTTCAGTGCCTGAAATCCAATGCACCTTATTGCAAATTAGATGGTTGGCTGATAGTGCAGGGTGTTTTCGATCTTGAGTTACAATCAACAAATTGTCTCTGATTTCTTTGGCGGCTACGTACCATGGGGCCTCAGATGCATTTTTCTGGCCGCCAATATTTAATCCTTGGCGTTGGCCTATGGTATAGAACATTAAGCCGTCATGGCGTCCAATAATTTTATTGTCTGTGGTGGCGATATTTCCTGGCTTGGCCAGCAAATATTCACTCAAAAAGTTTTTGAATTTGCGTTCGCCTATAAAGCAAATGCCAGTGCTGTCTTTTTTGGCATAATTTGGTAGACGCGCTTCTTGGGCAATTTTTCGAACTTCTTTTTTAGTTAATTCGCCTATGGGGAACATGCTTGCGGCAAGTTGTTCTTGGTCGAGCAAATATAAAAAATAACTTTGGTCTTTGGTTGGATCCAGTCCTTTTAATAAGTGTTCTTTTCCCTTGTGAGTTATAAGGCGCGCATAGTGCCCGGTTGCAATTGCGCTTGCACCAAGTGATTTAGCGTAATCTAAGAAAGCGCGAAATTTTATTTCTTTGTTGCATAACACGTCAGGGTTTGGTGTGCGGAAAGCCGCATATTCATCAAGAGCATATTGGAAGACTTTTTGCCAATACTCCGCAGCAAAATTCACAGTGTGAAGTTTTATTTTTAAGACGTCACATACGGCTTGAGCATCGGTTAAATCTTGGGGGGTGGAGCAGTATTGGTTATCTGGCTCCTCCCAGTTTTGCATAAATACCGCTTCGATATGATACTTTTGTTGTTTCAATAGCAGGGCAGTCACAGCAGAATCTACGCCACCAGACAAGCCAACGATGATGAGTTTTTGATGTGAGATCATGCAAAAATATCTCTTTTAACGAAACGGTAGGCGACAATAACTTATACAAAACAAAGTGTTGTTATTTGGATTGGGGTCTTCCGGATTTTTTATCAAGCTTACGATAAATTATGCGGCCTTTGCTAAGATCGTATGGTGTTAATTCTACAGTGACGGCGTCGCCAGTAAGTAAACGAATGTAATTTTTACGCATTTTGCCGCAAATGTGGGCGTTTACAAGGTGACCGTTTTCTAGTCTTACCCGAAACGTTGTATTTGGTAAGGTTTCAGCTATAACGCCTTCTATTTCTATGCTATCTTCTTTGGCCATAACTCCTCAGTTTGAATAATCAATGCTCCAGATATTGCCTTAAGATCTGGTAATAATCAATAGACTTCTTTTGAAGGCATGGTTTTTTGCCACACTGCCTCGTTGTGTACGCGCTTCCACAATTTTATGCGTTACTTAATTAGGGCTGTTAATGGTTCTGCTGTTTTAGCTGCTCTTGATACATAAGATCAAAATTAATAGGTGCCAAGTACAACGGAGGGAAACTTCCGCGGCCTATGGTTGCAGATACAAGTTCGCGTGCATATGGGAATAAAATATTAGGGCAGTAGCTGCCAAGCATTTGGCCAAGCGATTCTTCACTGAACCCTTTTAGCGTAAATATACCCGCTTGTTTTACCTCAACCAAGAAAGCGGTTTTATCTTTTAATTTAACAGTGGCCGTAATTTGTAATACCACCTCGTAAACATGGTCAGTTATTTTTTTTGAATTAGAGTGTAAGTTAAAATCAACCTGTGGTTCCCATTCAGTTTGGAATGCTTCGGGTGTGTTTGGTGCCTCATAGGAGAGATCTTTAATGTAAATACGTTGGATTCCAAACTCATGTTGCGATTCGGTTTGAGGTTGGGCCGATTCTTCGTGATGTTTTTTTGTCATTTAAGTCTCCTTAGCTTTTGTGTTTGATTGATTTTTTGTTAGAGGTAGATTGGCGCTTTTCCAGGCTTGCAGGCCACCGGATAAAGCATAAATTTTGGAAAAACCTTGCTTTTGTAGCTTGGCGCCTATTGAAGCAACGTTAGTATCGCTGTCGTCTATTAAGACCAGAGAATGGTTTTTATGTGGTTCAATCTTTTTTATGTGAGCGTCAAAGGTGGCATATTCAATATTAATCGAGTCAATAATATGCCCAGTAGCAAACGCTTTTTGATTGCGCAGATCAACAGTGACCGCATTTTCGCGATTAATTAGCATGATAAGTTGTTGTGCCGAGATCTTTGGTATTCCACCGACCTTGTTTTTGAATTCTTCAAAGATTAACAGTGCTGCTACTGCAGCAAATGCCGCACATAATGCCCAATGGTTTTGTATAAATTGTAAAATTTGTTTTGTATTCATAATGATTTTATCAAGAAATTATTTTTGTCATTTAATTGCCAGCGCATTATAAATTAAGATTGGCAAAAAATCTAAGTTAAAATTCAGTTTTCTTAGCTTGCCTGGAGAATGTGTTTTTATAAAGGTTTTGTTTGAGATTATTTATAATATCTTTACAATAACGTAATAGTTAAACTATTTAGAGAAAAAACATGACTACACTAGCACACCGTCCAATTATGCTCTTGATCCTTGATGGGTGGGGGTACAGCGAAGAAACAGTTGGTAATGCAGTAACCGCAGCTAAAAAACCCAATTTTGATAAATTGTGGCAAAAATGCCCGCATGCGCTGCTTTCAGCTTCGGGTTTAGATGTTGGCTTACCGCGAGGTCAAATGGGGAATTCTGAGGTTGGGCATTTGCATATTGGTTCTGGAAGGTATGTGCTGCAAGATCTAACCAAGATTGATATTGCGATTGAAACTGGCAAGTTTTTTGAAAACCCTGTTTTAGATAAGGCTGTTGATGATGCTATCGCAGCGGGCAAAGCTCTTCATGTTTTTGGCTTGCTTTCCAATGGCGGCGTGCATAGTCGCAATACTCACATTGAAGCAATGGTTGAGTTGGCGGTCAAACGTGGGTTAAAAAATATTTGTGTGCATGCTTTTCTTGATGGTCGCGATACCCCACCAAAATCAGCCTTAGAACCAATCCAATCGATGAAAAATAAAATGCAGGCCCTTGGTTGTGGCAAAATCGCTTCAATCGGTGGGCGTTATTATGGGATGGATCGTGATAAGCGTTGGGAGCGTGTCCAAGTTGCTTATGACTTGTTTACTTTAGGCAAGACAGATTATCATTTTGCCGATGCAGTGGCCGCGCTAGAATCGGCATATGCTCGCGGAGAAACTGACGAGTTTGTCAAGCCAACCGCTATTCATCCTGAAAATGAACAGCCGGTCACCATAAAAGATGGTGATTCGATTATTTTTATGAACTTTCGTTCGGATCGTGGTCGGGAGCTAAGCTACGCTTTTACGGATCCACAGTTTGATGGTTTTAAGCGGGAGGTTACACCTAAGCTTACAGACTATGTGACTTTGACCGAATATGCAGCAGATTTAAATGTAAAAGTTGCTTATCCGACGGATAATTTAACCCATATTTTAGGCGAAGTTGTAGAGGATAACGGGCTTGCGCAACTAAGAATCGCTGAAACTGAAAAATATGCTCATGTTACTTATTTTGTTAATGGCGGTCGCGAACAGCCTTTTGATAAAGAAGATCGTATTTTGGTGCAATCGCCAAAGATTGCGACTTATGACCTAAAGCCGGAGATGAGCGCGTTTGAAGTTACGGAAAAATTACTTGAAGCTATACGACTACAAAAGTATGACATGATTATTTGTAATTATGCCAATCCAGATATGGTTGGACATACTGGTATTCTTGAGGCTGGGGTAAAAGCGGTTGAGGCAGTTGACACCTGTCTTGGGCGTGTGGTTAGCGCTATTCAAGAAGTTGGCGGGGAGATGGTGATAATCGCTGATCACGGTAATGCTGAAAAAATGGTTGATTTGGAAACGGGGCAGCCTTTTACAGCCCATACCACGAATCTGGTGCCATTTATTTACGTGGGGCGCTCAGCAAATGTTACGAAAGATGTTGGTAAATTGATCGATGTTGCTCCAACATTGCTATACCTCATGGGAATTGAGAAGCCAAAAGAAATGACCGGCGAATCAATGGTGGTGTTAGTATAAAATATTTAATGTAATCAAAGTGTTAAACCAATTACCGAAAACAATAATTGTAGTTATTTTAAGCATTGCCTGTCTGTGTACATCAGCCAGCGCAGCAAGCCATCACACCAAACTCAAAAGCCTGCTCAATCAAATCACTAAGGTTAAGACCGATATTAATCAAAAAGCAAAACAGCAAGTATCGGTTGAGCAACAACTAAAAAATCTTAAAACAAAAATTAAAACTTTAGAAAATGATTATCGAGTAACACAAAAAAAACTTAAACATCAAAAGAGCGTTTTGACAAAGTTAACAAACGATCAAACAAAACAGCAGCTGAAATTAAAAGAGGCGCGGCAGGCTTTTTCTGCGCAAATAAAATCAGCTTATCAGCTTGAGCGCACGAACTATTTTAAAACCATTTTGGATCAGGGGGGGCGGTTAAATCCTAACTTACTTTTGGCATATCACCGATATGTTTTCGCAGCGCGGCTTGAGCAAATGAAGGATATTAAAAAAACCCTGGTTAGTATTGAGCAAAATAAACAACAAATTAAAAAACAAACCAAGATTTTAGAGAATCTTGAAACTAAACAGCAGCAACAAAAAAATGAGCTAATTAAAATGCAGGAGGAGCGAAATAAGCTTCTTGGTTCATTAAAAAATAAAATAGCATCACAAAATAATAAATTAAAACAATTGCTTAGTGCAAAGAGTAATTTGGAGAAATTGATATCCAGGCTGGCGGCAGTTCCAGTTCAGCACAAAGCAGCAGTGAAAATATCGTACAGATTGATGGCGCAATTATGCAGGGTCTTTGTCTGGCCAACTAAGGGAACTATAACCACTCATTTTGGCAGTTCTATTGAACAGAGTTCCTGGACGTGGAGCGGTGTCATTATATCAGCCCCAGAAAATCAAGCAGTACGTGCAATTTCGTCAGGCCGAGTAGTGTATGCTAATTGGTTCACAGGTTATGGTTTATTGTTGATTATTGATCATGGAAGTGGTTATATGAGCCTTTATGGATACAACAATAGTTTTCGCAAAAAGGTAAACGATAGGGTAGAGGCGGGCGAGATAGTGTCAGTGGTGGGTAAAAATGGTTACGAAGAATCGGGACTTTATTTTGCAATTCGTTACAATGGTAAACCGGTTAATCCGGAACAGTGGTGCCGAACCAGTTCCAGATAGATATAAATTAGTTATTGTTAAGGATGTTTTATGCCAAAGTGTCTAAAAATAGTTATTCTAAACATGGCGTTATGCCTGTTTGTATTCAATGCGACTGCCATTAAAGCTGAAGAAGATGTTATATCCAAAAAAGATTTACAGCGTCTAACAACGATGATTAATAATGTTAAACAATATTATTATAAGTCCATTGATAAAGCCGCTTTGCTTGATATGGCTATTAGTGGAATGCTTGCTGGTTTAGACCCTCACTCGGAATATCTTGGTCCAGAAGCACTTAGAGAGCTTGAACTTGAAACTCGTGGTAAGTTTGGCGGCATTGGTGTGTTGGTTGCTCCTGATCGGGGAGCCATTAAAGTTATTGCTCCGCTTGATGATACTCCAGCTTACCGCGCAGATATTAAGGCTGGTGACTACATAGTTCAGATTAATAACAAATTTGTTCGTGATATGACATTGAGCGATGCTGTCGGTATGATGCGCGGAGCCAAAGGCAGTAAATTAAACTTAACAATTATTCGCAAAAACGAAAGCAAGCCGAGGATTATTAGTTTGCGGCGCGAAATTATTAAAGTCAAATCGGTAAAAGACGATAAACTGCTTGAACCAGGCTATGGTTATATTCGATTGTCTGTTTTTCAGGAGTCAACAGCACAAGACATGATAAAGGCAATTAATAAATTGCAAAAAGCATCAAAAGGAAACTTGAAGGGCTTAATATTGGATGTGCGTAATAATCCTGGAGGTTTATTTGACTCTGCAGTACAAGTTGCTGATGATTTTCTTGATTCGACAAAGCTTAAAGGCAATGACTTGATCGTTTATACTAAGGGTCAAGATGAACAAGCGCAGTTGATTGCGAAAGCTACTGCTGGCGAATTATTGCCAAATGTTCCTGTAGTGGTTTTGATCAATGAGGGTTCTGCTTCAGCTGCAGAAATTGTTGCAGGTGCTCTGCAAGATCATAAGCGCGCAATTATTGTTGGTACTCGTAGCTTTGGTAAAGGTTCGGTGCAGGTTTTGATCCCGATAGATAGAAGCAGTGCGATTAAACTAACCACATCTATCTACTACACACCACTTGGGCATTCAATCCAGGCAAAAGGTATTGAGCCAGATATTAATGTAGAAGACATACAAATTCCACAAGACAAAGATGCTCAATCTTTACCCAGAGTTGATGAGTCGGCTTTAGTTGATCATATTCAAAATGGTGATGAGGAAAGTGATAGCTTGTATGAAAATAAAAAGCCAGAAGATCAACAAAAGCAATCAAAGGCAGAGTCTAAGTTGGTACACCAAGATTACCAATTGTATGAAGCATTACATATTTTGAAAAGCTTGAGTGTGATGAAAAACAAAAGCACTTAAGATTGGCGGCCTTTTTTTATTTTTTACTATGCAGTTCAGTCGCAGCGTAGAAGGTATTTTCCATTAATGTTGCTACGGTCATTGGTCCAACACCGCCGGGAACTGGAGTAATCCAACCAGCGATCTCTTTAGCCGGTTCAAAATCGACATCACCAACTAACTTGCCACTTGGAAGCTTATTAATCCCAACATCAATCACAATTGCGCCAGGTTTTATCCATTCACCCTTGACCATTTGAGGCACGCCAGTTGCAGCAACTACGATATCAGCCCGCTTTACCACCCCAGGCAAATCTTGGGTAGTGCTGCGACAAACAGTAACGGTACAACGTGCATTAATTAGCTCCATTGCCATCGGTTTGCCAACGATATTGGACGCACCTATCACTACCGCATTTTTACCGCGCAAGTCAACGCCAGTCGATTGCAGCAAAGTCATGATGCCTTTTGGGGTGCATGGACGTAGCACTGGTTGGCCAATCGAAAGCCTTCCCATGTTATACGGGTGAAACCCATCGACATCTTTGTCCGGATGAATATTTTCTAAAACTTTGTTGCCATCGATGTGCTTGGGTAAAGGCAATTGGATTAAAACGCCATCGATTGTTTGATCCTTATTTAAAGCATCAATTAAATTTAAGAGCTCCGTTTCAGATACGGATTCTGGCAAATTATAGTCTTGTGAAATCATGCTGAGCTCTTGACATAGCTTACGTTTTTTTTCGACATAAATTTTTGAAGCTGGATTTTCACCAACGATAACCACAGCCAATCCCGGCGCCCTTAAGCCATTGGCAACTAGACTTTTAACTTGCTCGGCAATTTTTTGTTGTAATGCCTTAGCTACTGCCAAGCCATCTATTATTTTTGCGGTCATATTTTACCTTTTTGTATTTTTTAAAAGTTTTCTTATTGCGGCAATGGTTTCTTCGTATGTGCCTTGAGTGTGGAAGATTGCCGAACCCATAACGAAGATATCGGCGCCAGCCGCAGCGACTTTTTGAATATTATCGAGATTTACGCCACCATCAACCTCGAGTAATGGCGCCTCATGATGGTTGGCGACGATTTTATCATTGATAAACTCACGAACTTTGCAGATCTTAGGTAAGACGCTCTCGATAAATTTTTGTCCCCCAAAACCGGGGTTAACAGACATGAGTAAAATTAAACTGAGCTTTTCCCAAGCATGTTCTAAATAATTAATTGGCGTCGCTGGGTTAAGCGCAAGCCCGGCTTTGCAGCCGTTATCGATAATTAGTTGCAAGCTGCGGTCGATATGCTCGGAGGCTTCAGGGTGGAAAGTAATATAAGTTGCTCCAGCCTTGGCAAAATCGACAATTAGCTTGTCGACCGGTTTAGTCATCAAGTGCACGTCGATTGGTGCTTTGATTCCATATTTACGCAAAGCTTCACATACGATTGGGCCAAAGGTTAAGTTTGGTACGTAATGGTTATCCATTACATCAAAATGGATTATATCGGCGCCGGCTTTTAAAACGGCTTCAACCTCGGCGCCAAGTCTAGAGAAATCAGCGGATAAAATAGATGGGGCGATAATAGCTTTTTGCATGATATTTTCTTTGATTTAGACGCGCGAATTTTAGCACAGCGCCTTCGCGCAAAAAAGTAAAATTTTCATGGATTATTAGTATGTTTTTAAATATAATGCCGCACGTTGTTTAATTTGCGCCCGTAGCTCAGTTGGGCGAGTCGGAGGTTTTCGGAAAGCGAAGCTTTTCGCC
>CAZMGW010000018.1:2425-23033 GCA_964565935.1 uncultured Coxiellaceae bacterium | reverse complement strand
CAGCCTACGCGCCCTTTACGCCCAGTAACTCCGATTAACGCTTGCACCCTCTGTATTACCGCGGCTGCTGGCACAGAGTTTGCCGGTGCTTCTTCTTTGGGTAACGTCATCTCTCAAGTGTATTATACTTGAGCATTTCTTCCCCAACGAAAGTGCTTTACAACCCTCAGGCCTTCATCGCACACGCGGCATTGCTGGATCAGGGTTTCCCCCATTGTCCAATATTCCCCACTGCTGCCTCCCGTAGGAGTCTGGACCGTGTCTCAGTTCCAGTGTGGCTGATCGTCCTCTCAGACCAGCTACGGATTGTTGCCTTGGTAGGCCATTACCCTACCAACTAGCTAATCCGACGTAGGCTCATCCTAAAGCGAAATCTCGTACAAGTACGAGACACCTTTTCTCCGTAGAGATTATGCGGTATTAGCCCGCCTTTCGGCAGGTTATCCCCCACTTTAGGGCAGATTCCTACGTATTACTCACCCGTCCGCCACTTTACTCGAGAGTTGCCCCTCTTTCACGTTCGACTTGCATGTGTTAGGCATGCCGCCAGCGTTCAATCTGAGCCAGGATCAAACTCTTCAATTAAGAAGCTTGTATTGTGAAAGTCTTCTTGCGTCAACTCTCACAAAATTTTGGCTCGAAATGAATTACTGTATAATTCTTTTGGAATTGTTCAGGTCACTCATAACGATAATTAATGCTTATAAAACATATCATCATGAGTACCCACACAAATTGTTTTTTCGTATTTATAAATTTAAAGAGCAATCCTGTACAGACAGGCAAGATCGTGCATTCTACTGATTTAATAACTTAAGTCAACAACTTTAAAGAAAATTTTTTACTTTATTTAACTTGTTTACAATCAACATATTATCAAAAAATATCCCAACCACAGCTGTTTCAAAAAGGAACGTGATTCTATAACAAACTAAATATCAATTGCAACAACAATGACAAATAATTATAGCAGGGGTTTTTATATTTACAGAAACATAGTAAAAAACTTCCAGACTCACAACAATACCGCCCCATAAGCCATAAAGCTACCGCAAACAAGATCACCAACAAGCAAGAAGACCTCTAAATTGGCTCTAAGAACCTGTTCGACATACTTTAGATATATGAGGATGGACCACAAAAATCCAAGGCTTTATGATTGAGAGAATAGCAACGCCTTCAAATCTCGGGATAAATCAACTTTTGCTTTCTTGAATATTACTATTCATCGCCAACATTCTACGATCACTCTTGTGCAAATCTAACTGCGCAAGCATTCTCTTTGAAAGAGCAAAAAACTGCTTACGATATTCTGGAGCAATCATTTCTCCTTCTGGCAATTTAACACTTAACGGGTCGCGGTGAACACCGTTGACATGAAATTCATAGTGCAAATGTGATCCCGTTGCCAAACCACTTGCTCCAACATAGCCTATAACCTGACCCTGTTTAACATAACTACCTGCATGAATATCACCGGCAAAACGAGACAAATGAGCATACAAAGTTTTGTAGATATCTTTTTTTATTATAACCGTGCGCCCATAACCGCCTCTGGTTCCAACAAACTCAATTTTGCCATTACTTGTGGCTTTTATTGGTGTTCCTGAGCGCGCAACAAAATCAACACCCAAATGCGGACGTGAAAAAGCGAGTATTGGATGATAACGGCTTAAAGAAAAACGCGAACCAATACGGTCATAACTTGTTAAAGGACAACGCGCAAATGGAGCCTTACTATTGTAACCGTTCGGAGTGTAGTAATCTGTATTACCCTTGGGATCAGTAAAAGCAATCATACGATGCACTTTCTTATTATGCACAAGCTCAGCCGCAACAACTTCGCCATCTTTAATTTTTTTACCATTAGCAATAAGTTCTTTGTAAACCACAGCAAAATGATCTCCGGCTCTCATCTTTTTAAAATTAGCTTTTTTGCTGAAGATATTTGCCAACTGAGCTACCACTTTGCGCGGAACCCCATTTTTACTAGCAGCCGTATAAACAGAACCGCGAACTGTTGCTGAAGCATAACTTAATTTAACAGTCGGTTTAATGTGTTTTATTTTAGCAGACCAGCCCTTATTATGAGCAACAACGGTCAAAGTATCCAGCTCATTTATCACATAAACCAGCTTCTTTAGTTTTATGCCGGTTTTAGTTTTTTCAGTTGTTAAATTTATTTTTTTCCCGGCACGCAATTGCCTTAAGGACTTCGCTTGCTTTAAATTAAGAATAGATTTTGCGTCTTTAATATCCAGGCCATTGCGCTTAAAAATTTTTGTTAACGTATCTTTTTGGCGCACTGTTGCATTAAAAGATTTAGTGTTATCAACCGGGTGTTGTGGCACGCTAACTTGACTGGTTGTCACAGATGAGGCTTGTGGTTGATCTTGCACCAGAGGTTGCTGGGATTCTTGTTCTTGGGATGCCGGCTGCGGTTGATCCAGAAGTTGATCCTGAGGTTGCGCATCCTGATCGATGATAGCCACCTCAATTTGGGAGCTACTGTTGTCTTTTCCAAAAAAGTTGGCCCCAATAATCAAACCAAAAACAAACATGACAACAGATAGACCATAAAGCACTCTGGGGTCGCGGCGATGGGACCAAAGTTTTTTTATCTTGTTATGTGCGTGCGCTATATAATTCAAATCTGATCCCCGGAAATGATCTATGGACGAGGTATTCTACCAAAAATAGATTAAAATTCAATCCCTTTACGTGACTGATTTTGCTGGATTTTTGAACAAGCAACTCTTGCGCACTAGACAAAAGCCACCAAATAACCTAACTTACTTCAATAAAATTCCATTCCGGAAAGTAACCATGATCGACACTAGCACACTTTTAAATATTTTTCATGATCTCCAAAAGCGTCTCCACGACCTTCGGGGGTATCTTTGACTATGAAAATAAAAAAAACCGCCTTGCCACAATACTCTCTGACTTAGAAAACCCAAAAATCTGGGGTGACCCTCAAAAAACCCAAGCTCTGGGCAAAGAACGCGCGCTTCTAGAAAACACTATAAAACAAATAGATACAATGACCGATTGGTTTGCGGACACAGATGAATTATTACAGCTCGCGATAAGCGAAAATGACGAGCAAACCATTAATGAACTTGAAAAAGATATTACAAAATTATCCGACCAAGTAGAAACAATGGAATTCCAAAAAATGTTCTCTGGCCCGATGGACAAACATTGCGCTTATATGGACATTCAATCAGGAGCCGGCGGAACCGAGGCACAGGACTGGGCAGAAATGTTACTGCGCATGTATTTACGCTTTGGCGATCAACACGGGTTTGACCCACAACTACTTGAAGTATCTCCCGGTGAAGTTGCTGGGATAAAAAGCGCCACTATTAAATTTATTGGCGATTACGCTTACGGCTGGCTGCGCACAGAAGCCGGCGTTCATCGCTTGGTCCGCAAATCCCCTTTCGACACCAATAACAAACGCCACACTTCATTTGCATCAGTTTTTGTTTATCCCGAAGTAGATGACAATATTGAAATTGAAATTAATCCAGCAGATCTTCGCATTGACACCTATCGGGCCCAAGGCGCCGGAGGACAACACGTAAACAAGACCGATTCCGCGATTCGCATTAAGCACAACCCGACTGGGATTATTGTTCAATGCCAAAGCGGGCGTTCGCAGCATCAAAATCGCGCCCAAGCGATGCAGCAGCTTCGCTCTCGGCTTTATGAATTGGAGTTACGCAAAAAACAAGCGGCGCATGAGGCTTTGGCGTCGACAAAAATGGACATTGCCTGGGGAAGTCAAATTCGATCTTACGTTTTAGATGATTCTCGCGTTAAAGACCTGCGCACCGGCATAGAAACTCGCAATCCCCAGCCGGTTTTGGACGGGGGGTTAGATTTTTTTATCAAGGAGGCCTTGAGACAAGGGATTGGTTAACAAGCGCGGCTGTTCAGCTGCCACATCCAAACAAAGACCATTTAGCTCAATTATCCTTGAAAAAACAAAGTGACATTTTGTATTTTCAAGGATAACATGTCGCCATGGAACGCTTAAAATATAAAAATTTAATTACCGAAGCTTTCATTAATCACCCAATTGTGGCTATTCTCGGACCAAGACAATGCGGCAAAACCACCCTTGCTAAGCAATACGCATCTACATTAAAAACCCCAGTCTGTATTTTTGATTTAGAAGACCCTACGGATTTAGCGAAACTAGAAAATCCGAAGCTGGCTTTGGCTAATTTATCTGGCCTGATTATTATTGACGAGATCCAAAGAAGGCCAGAATTGTTTCCTTTCTTGCGGGTCTTAGCAGATCGTGAAGACAATAAAGCACAGTTTCTTATTTTGGGCAGTGCTTCACGCGACTTGATTCGTCAATCTTCAGAAACTTTAGCCGGCCGTATAGCACACATTGAATTAACTCCCTTTTCTTATCCTGAAGTAGGTGAGTTAACACAACTTTGGTTGCGTGGCGGATTTCCAAAATCTTATCTAGCATCGAACAATACTGATAGTTGGCGTTGGCGAAAAAATTATGTGCAAACTTTTTTGGAACAAGATATTCCCAGTTTTGGTATCAATGTTTCGCCGCCAATGTTGCGACGTTTCTGGTTGATGCTAACTCATTATCATGGTTGTACTTTTAATGCCACAGAAATAGCCAACTCTATGAGCATTAGTCAACCCACAGGACAACACTATGTGGATATTTTAAGTGGTGTTTTTATGATAAGGCAGCTAGCACCATGGTTTGTTAATATCAAAAAACGCCAAGTCAGAGCGCCAAAAATTTATTTTCGCGATACTGGCATTTTCCATTTTTTACTAGGCATAGAGGAATGGCAACAGTTGCAAAATAACCCGAAGTTAGGCTTATCGTGGGAAGGTTTTGCTTTAGAAGAAATTATTCGCTTGCATCAAGCAACCCCAGAAGAATGTTTTTTTTGGGCAACGCACGGCGGAGCTGAACTAGATTTATTATTAGTACAAAATGGCAAACGGCTTGGCTTCGAGTTTAAATATTCTGATCAACCCCGAACGACAAAATCGATGCAAATCGCCTTAGAAGATTTGCAATTAGATGCTTTAACTATCATCTTTCCAGCACGCGGCAATTTTCCAATAACCAAAACCATCCGCGCAGTTGGCTTGGTTGACTATTTAACGAACTCTACAATTTAAAGCAAAGGAAGCTCGTCTTGCAATTCCTGCAGACTAAGCAAGCATTTGTTTTGTTGCTCTTGGAAAAGTTCCCTGGCAGATTTCTTGTAATACTCGATGCCTTCGCTCAAGGTCTGTTTGACTTCGGCGAGTTTTTGCTGTGATCTCGCCGGCAATCCCGCTGACGCATTTTTCATCTCATTAAGTAAATGATTTATTTGGAGTTGAATTTCGCGGATGAACACATGTGGTCGTTCATTATTTGCTATCAATGAACAACGCCCGTAAATGTGATCAATCATTTCTTTTAAAGTCGCAATTTTCTTGAAATTTATGAGATTTGGCCCAGGACAAATCGCGGATTTAATTTTGGTGTCGATATTATCTTTTATCAACACTCCCCCGCCCAACTCGTGACAAATGCAGGCTTTACTCAGCATATCTTCTTTAATTGCATTTAGTTGTTCAGACGGTAAATTACTGCTTTCCAATTCCTGCAATTTTAATTTTTGATATTCCCGCGAGGCGCGACAAATTGGTTTTTTGGTAAACTCTTGATTAAACTTAAGATAGCCCTTCGCGCAAAAGCTTCCTGGTGCTCCATTTTTAATCCGCTCGCAGCGTGCTTCTTCACTTTCAGAATTTTTTAAATTCCAAAATGGGATGCCCAAAGGAGAGCTGGCACTCAAAAAAACATCTTTTTCTTGCGCATTTATTAATTTGTCCAAAGTCGGCACATCGACACTGGTCGCCCCTGGAACCAACAAAAATGGCGTGCCCCAACCAACGGCATCTGCATCGTAGTGCTTAATTAAAAGCTCATGTTCGACGCTGGTACCCACTCCCCCTTGCGCAGTAATCTTTACTTTTTGCGGATTAGCTGGGCAGAGTTTTTTAATTTTTTCCAGCGCACCTTTATAAAAACCATGCAGCGTTTCTATCAACTCGTTTTTGTACTGTTTGAATTCTGCCAAAATTGGTCCCAATAACTGACCATCATTAATAAATGCGTGCCCCCCGCAATTTAATGCTGATTCAATGCGATATTCCGAGACCCAAAGACCGCGTTTGGCTAAATATTTTCCTTGAACTGCTGCCGACCGATAGTCGCTCACTTTTAAGCAAATTTTCTTTTTAATATAGCCGTTTGCATCCGGATAAAAATCATTAAATTCAGATATATACCCGTATAAGTGGGGGTTAAATCCTGCAGAAAATACAACTGTAGAATCCAAATCGCTATTGGCATAACCACGCAGTGCGGCTGCCGCGTCGTTGAACTCATATGGCAGCGCCTCTCCGTTGTAATAATTCTGGCAATCCAACTTGGTCATAATGTTGACATCTATGCTGCCGACGGTGACTGCTTGGCGCAGCTGCTCTTGAAGATTTAATTTTTTAGCTGAATCATGCTCCACCAGCATGTCACTATATTTTTGTTTTAATTGGTTTTTTGGCAGCATTTCGAAATAGCGAGTGATTTCACTGTTTGGTTCAAATGGAGAGGCTTTAATATCTGCGATTTGCTGATCAATTATTTTTTGCATCAGATTTAAATAGGCGGTAATGCGTTTTGCGCGGGCGTCTTTGTCTTGTGAATTGATGGGCTCGTACGGCTCACCAGATTTCTCGCACCAGAACTTGCGCATCTGCTCAATTAAAACATCATCGACCAAAGAAATAACTGAAGAAATCCCATATTTTGCCACAAACAGGGGGGAATCAATCGTAAATCCTGTGCCCATAACGGGAATATAAAAGTCGTGCGGAGAATTGTTTTGCGGCATCTTTATTTGATCCTGATCATTATTGTCTGGGCAATAATATCACGAGATTGGGCGTCTTAGAAGTCGTCGTTGGCTTCTATAAGGGCAATTTAGAAAGCAGCCTTAATACTTCCGCCGTGCTAGTAGCAGCATTGCGCAAGTCAAAATTTGAGAATGTTATTATATTGTTTGCGCAGCATTCGACTGTTTTGCACTGGATTGCACTGGATTGCATAATAGTCAAGACTTTTTCGCAAAGCACTGCAAAAAAGCCGGGCAAGATCCGCTCAATACAGCAATTGGAACCTCAGTTAAATATGTTGCAACAAATTGAAATTACTCATTATTTGCAAAGATATTATCGCAACTCCAGCAATAAAAACCCCCGCCAACACAGCTGTCCCACCCCAAACTTTATAAGGCGAATTTAATAATTTACTTTTGCGCAATTTGTAAACCATCAAAGCTGGCAAAAGAATCTCTAAAATAGCCACAAAAATCGCGGCATTTCCTAGCGCCAAAATAAACCCTTTAGGAAAAAACAGCGCAAATATTAACGGGGGAACAAAAGTTAACAATGCCGTTTTGCTCCTTCCTACGCGGGTATTAGGTATCTTTAGCCCGTCGGATAAAAAATCAAACAACCCGAGAGTGACGCCCAAAAAAGAAGTGGTCATTGCGATATTAGCAAAGCCATTAATGCCAGCGGTAACCCAATGATTATTTGCCAAAGCACAAATGCTTTTTATGAACTCCCCCACTGATCCTTTAGAAGCAGCAAGATTGGTGAAGCTATTCTCACCTTTTAACGGCATTGTCCCCAAAGATGCTAGCAACCAAAATAGGTAAATGATCAAGGTTACCAAAGTCCCACAAATTATAATTTGTTTAAGCGCGCGCGAATCTTTGCCGACGTAATTTCTTATGCTCGGGATAACCGTATGAAACCCGAATGAACACAAAAAAATGGGGGCGACTGCCAACAAGAATTTTCCTTGTTCGGTAATTTGCCCGCCGATTATGTTCACTAAATTAATACGCGGCATCAGTAAAATTAATACCGCCAGCAACAACCCACCTTTAATGCTGATCAACCCTCGATTTAAGTAGTCGACCGCCTTGGTACTCCAAAATACTGCTCCTCCTAACACAGAGATAAACAATAAGGCGTTGACCCAAGTCGGAACATTAATATGGAAAAATTCAAACGCGGTCGTTAACAAAGAAGCGTTGCCAGCTATGTAAGCTGCCGTTAGAGCATAAAGCAATAACAAACAGGATATCCAAGCCGTGACTTTACCAACAACACCAAGAGTCTCTGCGGCCATGCTGCTAAAACTATTTTTTCCTTCTGGCAATGCCAAATTGACTTCTAACACCAACAAACCTGTCAAAGTCATCAATAACCATATGATTATCAACAAAAAAGCTGCCAGCCAAAAACCAGAGGCGGCGCTAACCATAGGTATTGCAAGCATTCCCGCACCTATTGAGGTGCCAATGACAATTAAAACACTCCCGATAAACTTACTATTATTTGTTATGAAATTCATATTATTAATCCTTTTACCAAAGATACACCTTGAGAACAATAGCAACAATCTGCGCAATTAAAGTAATGATTTTTTATGCTTTAATTTGCTATTGGTGAATTAGAAATAAATTTTGATTAAATAGGTATGGTCGGGTTTTACCGACCGTAGCGTGGATAAGAAAAAGTGATAAAAAAGCGGTGGCCCGTCAAACCATAGACAAATGGTGAAAAATGCTTAATATGGTTTTTTATTCTGTTCATGTTTTTTAATTACTGCTTTTATATAGCTTTTGTAGCATGTTTTTATTTTTAAATCAACACGCCCCCGATGGAATAGTAAATATTGAGACTGAAAATGATTACAATTCGAAAAGCAACCAGCAATGATGTTTAAACCTTATAAATCCAATTCCTGCAAAAATGTGCTCGCACGTCTTATGCTGATATTTCGCACTTGGTGCTCAAGGCGCAGCTCTTTGACAACTTGGGTAGCAGGGAAATTATATTTTTCTTGAAACCAAACTAGCGCTTTATTAGGCTCACCATCGCTGATTTTAGCTTCAATCATATTAACAACTTTATCGTCTTTCACTAATGCAAAGTCTACTTCGCGTCCTTCTTTGGTGCGCAAACAGTGCAACATCCAATTTTCTCCCAAATAATCAATTTTGGCATAAATGTGTTTTAATAAACATAACGCCATCAAATTTTCAAATTTAGCGTCATCGTTGCCTTGTACTAATCCCGTATCAAAAAAATATATTTTTGGCTCTTTAGCCAAGCTCCTTGCAATATTGCGCGCATAGGGAGTAACACGAAAAACAATAAGCAACGCCTCAAAGAGGCCAACATATTTTTTTACCGTATTGGGCGCAATTCCCGCATCCTCTGCGATCGAGGTATGGGAAATTGGTGAACCAACACGACTACGTAATATTTCAAAAACCAGCTGAATTGCACGCAAATTTTGTATATTATTCAAATCAAAAATATCGGTGCGCAATAGGCTGTCGATATATTGCTGGCGCCAACGATTGGCATCTACGTCCGAAGCACTCAAAAAAGGTTCGGGGAAACCGCCGCGAATTATGAATCGATCGAGGTCGGAAGCAAAAGCAGAATCACGCAGTTCAGCCGGTGAAAATGGCAACAAATGGTGCATAAAATAACGCCCGGCTAATGAGTCACCTACTTGCCGCATAATATCCAGTCGGGCACTACCGGTAACTAGTAAATGCAAATGTTTGGGTTTTGTATCATAAATCCCCTTAAGATAATTTTTCCATTTTGGCATTTTATGCAATTCATCAAAAACAATTAGCTCGGTTTTCTCTAACCAGTTCGATTGCTTAATAATTTTTCGATCGGATGGATTATCGTAATTCAAATAAATAGCGTGCTGAAATTCTTTACAAATTTCTTTCGCTAGCCAAGTTTTTCCAACTTGTCTTGGCCCAGCCAATAGCACCATTTTGCTTTGCAGATCTTTGAGAATGTTTTTATATTGTTTACGCAGCATATGACTATTCTGCAAGGTATTGCGAAAAAGTCAAGACTATTCCGCAATACCTTGCGAAATAGTCGGAAATTCGGTGGCGGAAAAGTCAAAAACTTGCGAGCCATTGCTCTAAAGTTATTAAGCTCCCAAGACTTTGATTTGCTAAAAGAATATGCCTCTGGATATGAATTATTAGCAATAGATGAAGCACAAAAAATTCCAAATATCGGCGCCAATTTAAAAATACTTGTTGATCAGGTTCCAAATATAAAAATTATTGCCACCGGATCATCTTCATTTGAGCTAGCTGGTCAAGTTGGTGAACCTCTAACTGGCCATAAAGCAACCATTACTTTGTATCCGGTTGCCCAATTAGAGCTACTTAATTTATACAACGCGCATGAGTTAAAAGATAAAATTGCAGAATGGCTGATTTTTGGTGGTTACCCTGAAATAATTGCTACCGCAGGTAAAAATAAAAAAATAAAACTGCTTGAAGAGCTAGTCTATTCTTATCTGCTAAAGGATATTTTAGAATTAGATCGAATCAAAAACTCTAAAAAACTTTTAGACCTTTTACGCCTCCTAGCCTTTCAGGTTGGTAACGAGGTTTCCTTAAGTGAATTGGGAAGACAACTTGGCATAGATTATAAAACCGTTGAACGCTACTTGGCTCTATTAGAAAAAGCCTTTGTTGTGTACAACCTACGTGGCTTTAGTAGAAATTTACGCAAAGAAGTAACCAAAACAAGCAAATACTACTTTTATGATAATGGCATAAGAAATACTATTATTTCCAATTTTAATAGTATCGAGCAGAGAAATGATGTCGGCGCGCTGTGGGAAAATTTTATATTTATAGAGCGCTGCAAGAAACGCTCATATCATGAAATTATTGCCAATTCATATTTTTGGCGCACTTGGGAACAACAGAAAATCGACTTGATCGAAGAGCGCGGAGGCAAGTTGTTCGCGTATGAATTCAAATGGAACGAAAGTAAAGCACCACCTCCCCCACAACAATGGATAGAGGCATATCCAGACTCCGCCTTCTCTGTCGTTAATAGAAAAAATTATTTGGAGTTTATAACCTAATTTTTTTCGTGACCAGGCCAACTGGAAAACGGAAAAGGCTTGATTGATGAATTAAAGGTTAAGAAATTCACAACCTGCAATAGATAAGCGTTTAAGTGTTTGGTAAATTCCAGGAGCTTATCGTTTGGTTTGCCAACTACTAAATCGGTTATAAATTGAAATAATGCAACCAAAAGAATTAACCAGGACACAAAATATTGAATAACAATAAAAAGCACCATAAACAATCCGTGCAACCACTTGCTTTTTACTAGTAGTTTTTCCTTTAGGTGAATATCCATAATTGCTCCTTTCGGTTGGTAAGTTGATAATGGGCGATTCTATCATATTTTTTGCTAAATGAAGAAATTATCTTGAAATTTCAACTACAAAAATCTTATTGGTTATGCCTGGTTATTTTATTTATTCATCTGGGCGCCATATTTTGCATTTATTTCACGCCATTGATTTTTTGGGGGAAGATAACAGCAACGCTTTGTGTCCTAGCAAATTTAACAATAGTTACAAGAGCTTACGCACTATTAAATAGCAGCCACGCGGTAATTGAATTTTGGCACACTGACAGCGAAGATTGGTATTTAAAAAAAAGATCCGGAGATGTAGAACTAGCTTCTATTGAATTCCCCATTTTTATTTCAGACTATTTAATTGTATTGAATTTTGCTATTGCAAAAAAATTTTTAAAAACTAGCGTTCCAATAGCAAAAGATGCTTTTTTAACAGAAGATGACTTGCGAAGGTTTAAGGTGCTACTCAGAACAACCAGGTTTTAAAGCCAAACATAATAGATTTGTCTCAAAAAAGCTCAATGCTTTATAACAGCCCACAATCTAAATAAACCAGCTCCAAAGAAGGTTATTTGGAGCCTTTTGTAAGACCGTATTCATGCATTTTCTTCTCAATCTGCGCCCGTTTTGATTTTGATAAATGATCTATATAAAGCTCTCCATTCAAATGATCACATTCATGTTGGATACAACGAGCAAGAAATCCTTCTGCCTCAAACTCAACATGATTCCCAAGCATATCAAGCGCTTTAACTTTGATTTTCAGAGCACGCTTAACTTCGGCGCAAATATATTCTGGAAAAACTGACATGCACCCCTCTACTGCCACATCGCGACCCTCTTTAGAGACGATTTGCGGATTGATCAAGCAAAGCACGTCACCATTGCTATCTGGAAGGTTGATTACAACAATACTCGGTGGGTGGTCAATATCCAATTGAGTTGCGGCAAGCGCTGCACAATCCTTAGCGTCAGACAGAGTTTCATGCATGTTTTTAATGATCTTTTTAATTGGCGCCGACGTAACATCGGTTACCTTATGGCCCTTACGACGCAAGCGAGAATCCGGGTATTGTAATATTTTTAAAATCGACATAAAGTTTAACCATTTGATTATTTCTTAAAAATTGTAGCATAAATTATAGATAAGGCTTAGAAAATTATTTCAACAAAATTCAAGGAACAATCAATGAATTACAAGAAGAATTCAAACGCAACAGAATTACATTATCTACTGGCATTACTTGAAATCGATAATTTAATTTTTAGTTCGGGGCAGAAGCTCTTGAAGATGTTTCCAAATATTGCCGATCTTTTTTCTGCGTCTATAAATGATTTGGTAAAACTTGGATTATCGCCAGATGAGATGGCCAAGCTAAAAAACCCAGACTGGTGCGTAGTAGACCAAAATTTACGTTGGGCCGAAAAATCGGACAATCATATTATTTCTATAAGTGACCCAAGTTATCCCCAACTGTTAAAAGAGATACCCAACCCACCGCTACTGCTTTTTGTTACCGGTGATTTGCAGTTATTAAAATCTCCTCAAATAGCCGTCGTTGGCAGTAGAAATCCAACGCCTGTTGGCTTGGAAATAGCTTTTGATTTTGCTAAAGAACTGGCGCAAGCAGGCTTGGCCATTACTAGTGGTTTTGCTACGGGTATTGATGCCGCCAGCCATAAAGGGGCGATTGCTGGTTTAGGTAAGACAATCGCTGTGATGGGAACCGGACTGAATCAAATTTATCCATCACACCATAAAAATTTAGCACAAAAAATAATTGATGCTGGTGGGATTTTGTTATCAGAGTTTCCATTAAACGCCAAGGGAAAAACCTGGCATTTTCCGTTGCGTAATCGCATTATTAGCGGCTTAAGCATCGGCACTTTGGTGGTTGAGGCTACCATACGCAGCGGATCGCTGATAACAGCAAGGCTGGCTAACGAACAGGGGCGAGATGTATTTGCTATTCCTGGCTCGATCTATAATCCTTTGGCCAGGGGATGTCATTGTTTAATTTGCCAAGGAGCAAAATTAGTCGAGCAGCCTGCTGATATTTTAGTAGAATTTAAAGAGCTAGCAGAATTAGTACAACCCCAAGTTTTCTATGAAAAAAATCCTAAAGAAAAAAATAAACTTGATCGGCAACACCAGAAACTGTTAGATTGTGTAGGATTCGAGACAACAACAGTTGATACTTTAGCAGCAAGAACTGGCTTATCAGTTCAAATAATTAGTACGATGTTGTTGGAGTTAGAACTATGTGGCTTTATTAAAACAACAGCAAGCGGTTATGTCCGATGTTAAATACATGATTTTTAAGGATATATAATGATGAAGCAACAAGGTATCGTCGATATTTTAGTTTATTTACTTGAGGCGGTAGTATCACAGCAAATCGATATTATTCCTGAACCAACAAGCGTTAAGCAAAAACTAGAAAAAGCTGGTTTTGCTAAAGAAACAATAAATTACACTTTTGACTGGCTAAAAGAATTAATAGAACAACAATACTGGTATGAGTCTTTTCCTAATATCAATACCAATAAAACTCTGCATTTGTTTAGTTCGGAAGAGATTCACAAAATCGACGCCGAAACTCGCGGTTTTATTTTATCTTTGGAATATGCCGGTGTGCTTGATACCAATACGCGAGAAATCATCATCAATCAATTAATGCAGCTTAATCAACCGACAATAGATTTGATTGCGGCTAAGTGGGTGGTGCTTTTGGTACTAATGAGCAAAACAAATAAAAGCGCGCAAGAAATGCGCGACTACTTGTTAACTACAATGGCACAGGAAGCATAAAACCCAAACACCCTCGAGAATTCACCATCCCAGACTAAAATAAATAATTAAAAGACATAGCTATGGCAAAAAATATAGTAATTGTAGAGTCTCCCGCCAAGGCGACAACCATTAAAAAATATCTCGGCAAAGATTTTACGGTATTGGCATCGTATGGTCATTTGCGTGATTTGGTGCCGAAAGCCGGCGCAGTGGACCCAGAGCATGATTTTGCGATGCGTTATGCCATTATAGAAAAAAATGCCAAGCACGTGGCCGCAATCACCAAGGTTTTAAAAACCGCAGACGCTTTTTATCTCGCCACTGACCCGGATCGCGAAGGGGAAGCCATAGCGTGGCACGTTTGTGAATTGATGCGCGAAAAAAAGGCTCTGAAAAAGCAGCCAATATATCGTGTCGTGTTTCACGAGATCACCAAATCCGCGGTAACCGAAGCAATATCCCATCCGCGTGATATTTCGATGGAATTAGTCGATGCGCAACAAGCGCGACGAGCGTTAGATTATTTGGTGGGTTTTAATTTATCGCCGCTGCTGTGGAAAAAAATACGCTATGGCCTTTCTGCTGGCAGAGTGCAAAGCCCAGCCTTGCGCATGATTGTTGAGCGCGAAGAAGAAATTGAAAAATTTATCACCCAAGAATACTGGACAATTGCCGCCGACAACACCTTTGCGAAACAAAATTTCGCTGCAAAGTTAATTGAATATCAAGGCGAAAAACTAACACAATTTTCCATTACAAATGAAGAGCAAGCAAAGGCGGCGGAAAAAAAACTGCTGAAATGCGCAGATGGCAAATTGCTTGTTGCCAAAGTCGAAAAAAAACAACGAGTTCGCAATCCTGCGCCGCCATTTACGACATCAACCTTGCAACAAGAAGCCGCACGTAAATTAGGCTACTCTGCTAAGCGAACCATGCGCAGCGCACAAAAGCTGTACGAAGCAGGTTTTATAACCTACATGCGTACCGACTCGGTCAATATGGCCAAAGAGGCGGTTGTTGAGATTCGGAAAGTCATTGCCGAGCGTTTTGGCAAAGAAAACGTGCCCGAGCACCCACGCATTTATAAGACCAAGTCAAAGAACGCCCAAGAAGCGCATGAGGCAATTCGCCCTACAGCCTGCAAAAACTCTCCTGAAGATCTAGCTAAAGATTTAGATCCAGAACAATTTAAATTATATAATTTAATTTGGCAGCGCACTATTGCTTGCCAAATGATCTCTGCGCTACTTGATACGGTTATGGTTGATTTGAGCTGCGGCGAAGGCAATACTTTCCGCGCCAACGGTTCTGTCATAACCAATCCCGGTTTTATTGCGGTCTATCGCGAAGATACTGATGATGGAGCGGCAACGGATGAAAACGGAAAAATCCTGCCCCCACTAAAAGTCGGCGACGTTGTAGAATTGCTCGACATTCAAGGCGAACAACACTTTACTGAGCCCCCACCTCGTTTCAGCGAAGCCAGCCTGGTAAAAACTCTTGAAGAATATGGCATTGGCCGGCCTTCAACTTACGCTGCAATTATTGAGACCTTACTGAGTCGCGAATACGTGATTTTAGAAAATCGTCGCTTTCAACCAACCGATGTTGGTCGGGTTGTTAATAAATTTTTGACCAAATATTTCACTCAATATGTCGATTACGAATTCACAGCGCATTTAGAAGATGAACTAGATGAAATCGCTTGTGGCAAAAATAAATTTTTGAAGTTAATGCAAGAATTTTGGCAACCGTTTAAAAAGCTCATCGACGCCGCCTCGACCAACGTAAAGCGAGAAGACATAACCCAAGAAGCGCTAGAAGAAAAATGCCCCAAATGCGGTAAACCCTTGATTTTACGTTTAGGTAGAAAAGGTAAGTTTATAGGATGCAGCGGCTACCCAGAATGCGATTACACTGCAAATATTGACAAGGAAAAAAATATTGTTGAAACAGAAGTGGTTGCCGATCGCAAATGCCCTGAATGTGATTCCCCATTGCACATAAAAATTGGCCGTTATGGCAAATTCATCGGGTGCAGTAATTACCCCACATGTAAATTTATCGAACCCCTAGAAAAGCCACTCGACACTGGCATCAAATGCCCAGTTTGCGATGACGGCTCCATGCTCAAACGCAAATCGCGCTACGGCAAGTATTTTTATTCCTGCTCCAAATATCCCAAATGTAAGTACGCCACGTGGAATGAACCCATTGCCGAAAAATGCCCTAAATGCAACTGGCCAATTTTGACAATAAAAACCACTAAAAGGCGCGGCACGGAAAAAGTTTGTCCCCAAAAAGAATGTGATTTTGGCAAAGACCCTATTTCTGAAAAAAAATAAAGTTCCGATCGGCAAAATAAACACATAAAGTTCGATCAATTGTGATTTTTGCGTTTTATTGTTTGTAATCAATTAATTACAAAAAAAACCACCCTCTTAATATTTCCTTAATAAATATCGCAAATAATTATTCTATACTATCTTATGATTGGCTCTAAAAACAAAGACCGAGATAAGAAATAATGATGACGATTTTTTACTGTAGCATTTTAAAAGCAATTAATGGCTACAAAGCTATGCTCAAAAAAAATATAGGCGCAACCGCATGCGCCGCTAAGGTGCGCCAACTTGGTATTAAACGCATGAGCCTTAAAAATGCTAACGAAATCGAATTATACAGAATTGGGTTAAAGATCCTAAATGAACTGGAGAAGCACAAAATCGATGTAAAACGCGAACAGTCGGCAAATTTTTATTATGGGGAAGAAGAGTTTTTACAGCACTTAAAGAAATTATTAACCGAACACATCATTGACGGTGACAGAATTGTTAATACCGCACACAAATCTTCGAGCGCCCTAGTAACCGCAATTCAATTAATCAGCATGGCTAAAGACAAACTGTCTGATGAAACAGCGCAAAAAATTTATAATTGTAGTCGCATTATCACCAAATTTGGCAATCTCGAACAAAAACAAATGTTTAATAATATAATAAAACGCAACCAACCCCGTCATATGAGTTTCTTTTTCCGCCAACTACAAAGTTTTGTATCATATCTTGATGAAATGGAATCTAAAGCTTAGAATCATCAACTAACGATAACTCAACCTAGGGGTTTTATGGACAGATTAGATACCTCTCCAGCTTGGCTAGCACTTGCCAAACACAGCAACCAGATTGCGGACCTAAAAATCAAAGATCAATTTGCAAATAACCCAAACCGCTTTTCCGAATTTTCTTTAAAGGCCGCGGAAATCTTTTTAGATTATTCAAAAAATCGAGTAACTCCAGAAACGATGCGCCTCTTATATCGCTTAGCAGAAACCGCGGAAATTGCCAAATATCGCGAAGAGATGTTTAACGGGGACCCGATTAATATCACTGAAAAACGCGCCGTGTTACACACAGCGCTAAGAAATCCTGGTAACGAACCCGCCAAAGAAATGGCTTTAGTAAAAGCCGGGCTGGAGAAAATTGCCAAATGCGTTAACGTTATTCGCGATAGCAAATGGCTTGGGTATAGCGGCCAACCGATAACAGATGTGGTGAATATTGGCATCGGTGGTTCTGATCTTGGCCCGGCCATGGTAGTTGCCGCATTGCAACCATACGCGACCAATGTTAAAGCTCACTTTGTCTCTAACATCGATGCAACCCAAATCACTGAGACTTTAAGGCTCCTAACCCCACAAACCACCCTATTTATTATCTCATCTAAAACTTTTACCACTCAGGAAACTTTAACTAATGCCATTACTGCTAAAGAATGGCTATTAAACGAAAACGTTAATGAAGCCGAAATAATCAAAAAACACTTTATCGCAGTCACATCAAAACCAGAACGCGCAATTGAATTCGGCATAGCTCAAAAAAACATTTTCCCAATTTGGGATTGGGTTGGCGGGCGTTTTTCACTTTGGTCAGCAATTGGTTTGTCTATCGCACTTGCCATCGGCATGGACAAGTTTTACGAACTTTTGGCCGGCGCGCACGCGATGGATGAGCATTTTCGCCATGCCCCATTAGAAGAAAATATGCCAATAATTTTAGCCTTACTCGGCATTTGGAATATTAATTTTTTAGGTGCGGCAACTCAGGCGATCGTTCCTTACGACCAATATTTGAGCTTGCTGCCAGCCTACTTGCAACAACTTGAAATGGAAAGTAACGGTAAACGCGTGCGCACTAATGGAGAAGCGGTTAATTATAAAACCGCCCCGGTAATTTGGGGCGCGGTGGGCACTAATGGCCAGCACGCCTTTCATCAGCTATTGATGCAAGGAACACAAATGGTTCCTGTAGATTTTATTGTACCACTACACAGCCACAACCAAATTCGCAACCACCATTTGCTCTTGTATGCCAATTGTTTGGCACAAAGCCAAGCTTTGATGAGCGGTCGCGAAGAAAAGGAAATTGTCGCTGAATTGCGCAAGCAGGGCCTGTCAGAAGAAGAGGCGCATAAACAAGCTCCGCACAAAATAATTCCCGGAAACGTTCCGAGCAACACCATTGTTATGCAAGATATAAATCCTAAAACTTTGGGCGCTTTGCTGGCTCTTTATGAACACAAGGTTTTTGTCCAAGGAATAATTTGGCGAATTAATTCTTTTGACCAGTGGGGAGTTGAGCTAGGCAAGCACATGGCAAATAAATTGGTTCCGGTATTAAAAGGCGAGGCAGGCTTGTCTGGCTTAGACAGCTCAACTGCTGGATTGGTTAATTTGAAAAGCATTTAACAATCAATCTGTTACAGTTAATATTGGCAATTAACAATTAATAATTGAATCCGGGCGCTTTCTCCCCTAGAATACGCCCCTCAGAGCCTTTTTATAAAGCTCCGAACTCTTTGTCTCACCGCCTAAGTGCGGGAGACTTTTATAAACCATAAGGAGTAATTATGCGACACTATGAGATCGTTTTTTTGGTTCATCCGGACCAAAGCGAACAAGTTCCAATGATGGTTGAACGTTACCAAACGTTAATCAAAAATAATGGCGGCTCCATTCACCGTCTTGAAGACTGGGGACGACGTCAATTGGCCTATCCTATCAATAAAATTCACAAAGCCCATTATGTGCTTATGAATATAGAGTGTGATGGCAACACCCTCAAAGAAATCACAACTAACTTTCGGTTCAATGATGCGGTATTGCGTAATTTAGTTTTAGCCCTTAACCACGCAATTACAGAGCCTTCGGTGATGTTAAAACAAAGAGACACCCGCAGCAAAGACCAGTCAGCAGAAGGAAATTCAGGTTACACAAAAGAATATCCATCGAAAAAGGCTGCCGAAACTTTCAAAGCAACTGACGAAGAAAAAACCAAATAATATTTGATAGGAACAAGAATTATGACAAAAAACAAACTAAATGTGGCATCTTGTACCAAAGATCCGGAAATCGATTATAAAAATGTTGAGGCATTAAAGTCTTACGTTTTAGAAAGCGGGCGCATTATACCAGGGCGTATAACCGATGCGTCACCGCGAAAACAAAGAGCAATATCGAGATCAATAAAATTGGCAAGATATTTGGCACTGTTACCATACACAGATCAACATTAAAAAATTTTGAAACACGGGGTGTAAGATGGAAGTTATTCTTTTAGAAAAAATTAGAAATTTAGGCGACATCGGCGAAAAGGTTTCGGTCAAAACTGGGCATGCACGCAATTATTTAGTGCCGCATGGCAAAGCAGTTATGGCAACCGCAGCTAATGTAGAAAAATTTGCCAAGATGCGTGCTGAATTAGAACAACATGCGGCAGAGGTATTAAAAGCGGCTCAAGAACGCGCTACCAAATTTGCGGATGTTGTTGTTACTATTACCAATAAAGCCACCGAAGAAGGCAAATTGTTCGGTTCAATCACGACCAGCACGATCGCTAGCGCTCTCAAAGACATGGGTTTTGATGTTAAAAGAAGCGAAGTTAGTATGCCGCAAGGACCAATCCGCCATACTGGCGAATTCGAAATTGTCTTGTTGCTGCACACCGACGTGACAGCAAAGATCAAAGTTATTGTTGTTGCGGATAAAGAGTAGATTCAATTGGTAACCGCAAGCTCGGTAATCCTCCGGTAGGCGCAAGCTTTAGCTTGCGAGAATCTGGCACGGTTTTAACAACACAGGCTGAAGCCTGCGGTTACCGATTTGCGGATTTAAAACCTCTAGAAGAGGCGCGATAAATTATCATGTCTACCACAAAAAAAACAAAAAGCGCCAAAGACCAAAAAGTCGACGAACTCAAGGTCCCTCCGCACTCGATTGAAGCGGAACAATCCGTCCTCGGCGGTTTAATGCTCGACAACATCTCTTGGGATAAAGTAATAGAACTTGTCAAAGAAGACGATTTTTATCGCCCCAACCACCGCTTAATTTTTAAGACCATGGAAACACTTGGTCGCCGCAACCAACCATTCGATGTCCTGACGCTCGCCGAAGCGCTAAAAAATGTTGGCGAGCTAGAA
>CAZMGW010000018.1:1747-2415 GCA_964565935.1 uncultured Coxiellaceae bacterium | reverse complement strand
GCGCCGGCGGAGAGGTTTATCTTTTTGAGCTGGCAAAAAACACGCCAACTGTCGCCAACATCGCCGCTTACGCTGAAATCGTCCGCGAACGATCTGTGCTGCGCCAACTAATTGAAGTTTCAGGAGAAATTGCAAACAGCGCTTTCAACCCTGAAGGACGTGACACCAAAGAAATTCTCGACCAAGCTGAAAGCAAGGTCTTCAAAATCGCTGAACAACGCTCCCGTGGTCAAGGCCCGGTCGACATCAGCACCCTGCTTGCAAAAGCAACCGATCGTATCGACACGCTGTATCATTCCGAAGAATCCATAACCGGTCTATCTACCGGCTTTACCGACCTCGACGAAATGACATCCGGATTGCAAAAAGGAGATTTTGTAATCGTTGCTGGCCGACCATCGATGGGTAAAACCACCCTGGCGATGAACATTGCCGAACACGCAGCAATCAAAACCAAAAAAGCAGTTTTAGTTTTCAGCATGGAAATGCCCGGAGAATCTTTGGCCATGCGCATGATGTCGTCTCTTGGGCATATCGATCAACACAAAGTCCGCACCGGAAAATTGCACGACGAGGACTGGCCACGTTTAACTTCGGCGGTCAGCATGCTCTCAGAATCCGCTTTGTACGTCGATGACACACCATCAATGAGCCCGGCCGAGCTCCGC
>CAZMGW010000018.1:0-1725 GCA_964565935.1 uncultured Coxiellaceae bacterium | reverse complement strand
AGATCGGCTTGATCGTGGTTGACTATTTGCAACTGATGCACGTTCCCGGGTTTAAAGAAGGCCGGGTTGGTGAAATCACAGAAATCTCGCGCACCTTAAAAGCGTTGGCCAAAGAATTAAACGTCCCTGTGCTTGCGCTATCTCAGCTCAACCGAAGTCTCGAACAACGCACCGACAAACGGCCGCAAATGTCCGACTTGCGCGAATCTGGAGCAATCGAACAAGATGCAGATTTAATTATTTTTATTTATCGCGATGAAGTGTATCGCGAAGACAGCCCCGACAAGGGCATTGCCGAGATCATCATCGCCAAGCAACGTAACGGCCCAATTGGCAAGGTGAAACTAACGTTCTTGGGTCAATACACGCGCTTTGAAAATTGCGTCGTATCTGGCTATTCTGGGGAATAAAAAATCATGGCCCACCCCACAATCGCGCATATCGATCTAGAAGCGCTCCACCATAACTTAAATCAAATCAAAGCCACAGCGCCAAAAAGCAAAATTCTTGCCATGGTAAAACGTGACGCTTACGGTCACGGCGCAGTCGAAATTGCCAAAAGTATCGAGCGCGACGTCAACGCCTTTGGTGTGATTTTTTTAAAAGAAGCGTTGCAGTTGAGCGGCGCTGGAATAAAAACACCGATCGTGATTTTGTCTGGGTTTTTTGATGCTGAAGAGTTGACGGCTATCGATCAACACGGCTTTGAAAGCGTGATTCACAATTTTGCACAGCTAGAAATCCTTGAAAAAACAAAGCTTAAAAACCCTTTGCGCGTCTGGCTTAAAATCGACACCGGCATGCATCGTTTGGGATTTCAACCGCATCAAGTGCAAGAGGCTTATCAAAAACTGATGCAAAATAAAATGGTGCAAAAACCTCTGCGCTTAATGACCCATTTTTCCGATGCTGATAACGTTAACAGCAAAAAAACTTCCGCACAAATTGCGCTTTTTGAACAGCTGGCTGCAACCTTAGAAGGCGAATGGTGCATGGCCAATTCTTCAGCAATTCTAAACTGGCCAAAAACTCATGTTGACTGGATCCGTCCGGGGATCACGCTTTACGGCATCTCCCCTTTTGATGGCAAAACTGGACTAGAGTTGAATTTACAACCGGTCATGACGCTGACTTCACGCCTGATAACTATTCATGAACTGGAAAAGGGCGAAACCGTAGGATATGGCAGCACTTTTATCTGCCCAGAAAAAATGCGCGTTGGCATTGCGTCGATCGGTTATGGCGATGGCTACCCGCGCAACACCAAATCAGGCGCGCCGATTTTGGTTGACGGCGTGCGCACGCAGCTAATTGGCCGCGTGGCGATGGACATGATTGGGATCGATTTACGGCCGGTACCAAATGCAAAAATCGGTTCGACTGTGACCTTGTGGGGCAAGGGGTTGCCGGTGGAGGAAGTGGCCGTCTATGCGGGCGAGTATCAATATGAATTATTTTCCCGCTTAACCTCGCGGGTATGGTATCAAACCAAGTAACTCTCCCTCTTCACCCGATCTGTCTCTGTACAATTTTAAAGTTGGACTTTACAAATGTACAAAACTTATAACTAGAAGTTATATGCTAAGCGTTCCGCAGGAAATGTAAGATCTATAAGCGACCGCACTACGAATACCTACCACCAACGAAGTACAAATTTTTTGTAATCGGTGCAGGCTATTGTGGAGGCTTGATGTAAAGCGTTCCGCAGGAAACGCAAGATCTATA
>CAZMGW010000017.1:0-23232 GCA_964565935.1 uncultured Coxiellaceae bacterium | reverse complement strand
TTTCCCTCAAATGTACCCGTGGCAAGCCACGGGGAAATACAAGTTATATATTAGGTATGGTAATTTGATGGCAAAAACTATATGCTTAGGTACAATAAATGCTACAGATGTGTAGAAAAAGTACAAGTTGAGGGGGTCATCGTTACAGTTTGAGGATATGTTTACGACAGATTATCAGAACTATAATAGCGAGTTTAGTGCCTACAAAAAGAAAACGGTATGGACGTTTTTAATTGTTTGGTGCGTTTCTTTAATAATATTCTTTCTTATCGCTCCGGTGCAGCATGTTATGCTGGATGATAATGAATATCCCGCAGATAACTTCTCATTACTTGATGATTGATGATCCATCGCAGTAATGCTAAAAAAAGCAGAATAAATTAAGTCAGCAAATAGCTGCCTACCTGCCCCACAATTTTCTGGCGTAAAATTTGCCATGATTCCGGGATAACCTTTTTTATATCTAGCTCTTTTTCGGCCTCAATATAAATCACTGCATCTTTGGCTAAATAACCAGAACTTACCAATTTTTCGCATGTTGGTTTTATTAAATCATGGTGAAAAGGGGGGTCTAAAAATATAATATCGAAAGATTGCTCTGGTATCTTGTTAATATTTTGTGGAATTTTTGCGCAATAGAACTCAACGTCTTCCGTTTGTAACAATTGTGCGTTTTTTTTAAGATTAGAAATAACTTGCATAGAGGCATCAACCATAACAACGTGCTTAGCACCTCGAGACAGCGCCTCAAAACCAAGAGCCCCACTGCCTGCAAATAAATCGAGGCAATTGGCGCTATTGATTACCGGAGCGAGCCAATTAAAGAGCGTTTCTCGAGTGGCGTCAGTAGTCGGCCTAACCCCTTTTAGTGGAACAAAACTGATTTTACGACTACGCCATTTGCCGCCAATAACCCGGAGATATGAGATGTTTCTCTGCATGCCAGAATAATAACAGATTTTTTATAATCTAGAATAATTAAAAACAAAATAACAATTATGCTCCGAAGGGGTTATAGGCCCCACCAGCCCAGACTAAGCCTCGTTTTTCGCGGCGCAGGCCTGAGGAACGAAATAAGACACAAAAATATTAGCATTTTGCAATTAATGCCATACAATAATCGCTGAGTAAATATTTTGACCATAAGACGAAAATGTTCAATTTTTTAAAAAAAGACAAAAAACCTATTGCTGCCGATGAACAACCGCAACCCGGCATTTTTTTTAATTTGGTTAATGGATTAAAACGCACCCGCCATGTTTTTGTCGACGGAATAGCTGGCATATTTTCCGCAAAGCAAACAATCGACCAAGCAGTGCTCACCGAGCTTGAAGAAAAGCTATTAATGGCCGATATCGGCATTGAAGTTACACGACAAATTATTGATCAATTAAAAAACAAGCTGAAATTAGAAAAAGAGATCAGTGCGGAAGTAGCGTTGCAAACGCTAAAAGATCGTCTTGAAGAGATTTTGAATCCTTGTGATACCCCCTTGATCATCCCTGACGGCATCAAACCATTTGTAATTTTGCTCGTTGGAGTTAATGGCTCAGGAAAAACGACCACGGCAGGAAAATTAGCCAGGAAATTACAACAAAATGATTGTAAAGTTATGCTTGCTGCTGGCGATACTTTCCGTGCAGCAGCAATCGAGCAATTGAAAGTTTGGGGCGAGCGCAATGAGATTACGGTTATTGCACAACAACAAGGATCGGATAGCGCTGCGGTGTTGTATGACGCATTGCAAGCCGCTAAAAGTAGAGACATCGACATACTGATTGCTGACACCGCTGGAAGATTGCATACTCAAAGCAACCTTATGGAAGAGCTAAAAAAGATCAAGCGTACCTTTCAAAAAATCGATCAAACTGCCCCACATGAAACCCTCTTGGTTTTAGATGCAACTATTGGGCAAAACGCCTTGAACCAAGCCAGGCAATTTCAAGAGGCAATTGGCGTTTCGGGCATTTGCCTCACCAAGCTTGATGGCACAGCCAAGGGTGGAATAATTTTCGCTATTGCGCAGAGCACCAAGATACCGATTCGCTTCATTGGATTAGGCGAAAGCATTGACGATCTAAAACCATTTGACGCCAAGGAATTTATTGCTGCTTTGTTTGATTAGAATAGATTTTAACATAGGAACCATATGCCATACCATTTCCACCCTCATAAAAAAACCACGGAACACTCCGGCCATATCCCTGCCATGATAGCAGGTTTTAACCAGATGTTTCGAACACCAGTTACCAGTTTTTTTATTATCTTTATTATTACTTTTGCTTTATTTTTGCCGGCAGGATTTTATGTCCTGAAAAAGAACATCAACGCTCTGGATAACGCCTGGAACCAAAGCGCTGAAATTGCTCTCTATCTCAAAAAAAGCATCGACCCAAAAACAGTCACTGATTTAGTGGAAAAATTAAAATTAAACGATGCGATTGAAGAACTTAAACTGATTCCACCAGAAGACGGCTTGAAACATTTTGCTCAAAACGCTGGATTTGTCGAGATGCTCTTAGGAGTTGATAATCCACTGCCTAATGTGATTATTATTCAACCAAAACTAATACAATTGTCAGAAGCCCGGATCATTGCATTAATTGATGATTTAAAAAGCCTTCCTGAGGTTGAAACAACCCAAACAGATATGAATTGGGTCGGACGCAGTTATAAACTGTTAAACTTATTAGAACAGATATCAGCGATTTTGGTTTTTTTATTCGATATTGGCGCGGTAGTAATTATTTGTTTTGTCTCTTACTTCACCCCGCAAATAATTATGAATAAAATCAACACCTCAAAACGAGTGTTACAATATCAGTGCTTTTGGCATAGCTTGATCGGAAGCCTGCTGGCATTAGCATTAATCAACTTCATTTTGATGGTTTTACACAACGCTGGTTTTGTTTTACAAGGACTGGGCACAAAATACAGCGTAATCCTAATTTTGTTGGGGGCTTTTTTTGGAATTGTAAGCTCTAAATTTGCCATGAAAAAACACAATTAAAGTTTATTCCCCAAAGCCCTGCAGCGAGAACAAAGCAAAAAGAAGCATTAAGGTTGCTTTGGAGAAACAAAGTCGTCACAATTAACACCTCGTCTTTTTTTAGCAATGGGTTAAATTTTATTTATAGAAGCAAATGGCCAATATCCACATTCGCGGTGCACGCACGCATAATCTGAAAAACATAGATCTTGATTTGCCGCGCGACAAATTTATTGTAATTACCGGCCTTTCTGGCTCAGGAAAGTCATCGCTTGCCTTTGACACCTTGTATGCCGAGGGTCAGCGCCGTTATGTCGAATCTTTATCGTCATATGCGCGCCAATTTTTGGCGATCATGGAAAAGCCTGATGTTGATCTAATTGAGGGCTTATCGCCCGCAATCTCAATTGAGCAAAAATCAACCTCACACAACCCACGCTCAACAGTTGGCACGGTTACTGAAATTTATGATTATTTACGTTTGCTTTACGCGCGCGCCGGACAGCCCCATTGCCCTGAGCACGGTACGGTTTTGGAGGCGCAAACCGTAACGCAGATGGTCGATAGCGTCCTTGCTTTGCCGGAAGATACCAAAGTCATACTACTTGCTCCGGTTGTCACCGCTCGCAAGGGAGAGTACGCAAAGCTGTTTGAAGATCTGCAGGCGCAAGGATTTATCCGCGCGCGAGTTGACGGGGAGATTATCGAACTTGATCAAGCGCCGACTTTAAATCTACGCAAAACTCACACCATCGAAGTTGTGGTTGATCGCATCAAGGTGAAACCAGAAATCAGACAGCGCTTGGCAGAGTCTTTTGAAACAGCTCTGCGCTTGGCCAACGGCTTAGCTAAAATCGTTATCACTAACGAAAAAGCGCATGAGGAAAAGGTTTTTTCAGCAAAGTTCGCCTGTCCGGTTTGTGGCTACAGCCTGACGGAACTTGAGCCACGGATGTTTTCATTTAACAACCCGATGGGCGCTTGCCCCGATTGTGACGGTCTTGGTGTTAAGCAGGCTTTTGACCCAGAAAAGATCGTAATTGATCCAGCTTTAAGCCTATCGCAAGGCGCAATTCGCGGATGGGACAACAGAACGCCATATTATTTCTCCATGCTGACTTCGCTGGCACGCCACTATAAATTTGATATCGAAACCCCTTTTAATTCTTTGCCGCAAAAGATCCAAAAAATAATTCTTTACGGCAGTGGCAAAGAGGAGATCACTTTTAATTACGTTCTTGGCAGCTTTCGGAAAGTACGTAAAACGCATGCTTTTGAAGGAGTAATTCCTAACATGGAGCGACGCTATCGCGATACTGAGTCTCTAGCGGCGCGCGAAGAACTAGCTAAATATCTAAGTTTAAATAAGTGCGAAGAATGTGACGGTGCGCGATTAAGAAAATCAGCGCGACATGTTTTTATTGCCGATAAAAACCTTCCAGCGGTTACCGCTTTGCCGATTGACCAAGCGCTAGATTTTTTTGAAAACCTGAAGTTGCCCGGAGTAAAAGGGGAAATTGCTGCAAAAATTTTAAAAGAAGTGTGTGATCGCTTGCGATTTTTGTTGAATGTTGGCCTTGATTATTTAAGCCTCAATCGCAGCGCGGAAACTTTGTCGGGTGGCGAGGCTCAAAGAATTAGGCTCGCCAGTCAACTGGGATCTGGACTAGTCGGGGTTATGTACATTTTAGACGAGCCGACCATCGGATTGCATCAGCGCGATAATCAGCGGTTGTTAAAAACGCTTACTAATTTACGCGATTTGGGCAACACCGTGATTGCAGTTGAACATGATAGCGAAACGATTTTAACCGCAGATCACGTGATCGATATTGGGCCAGGCGCGGGCGTTCACGGCGGCGAGGTTGTTTTTCAAGGACCTCCGGCAAAATTATTGCGCGACCAAAGCTCGCTGACGGGAAAATATTTGGCCGGTACTTTAAAAATTGATGTGCCAAAAAAACGCGTCCCTTCTGATCCAAAACGCGTCTTGCAAATTCATGGCGCCTTACAGAACAATTTAAAAAATATCGATGTTAACATTCCGATTGGACTGTTAACTTGTGTTACGGGCGTTTCTGGATCTGGAAAATCCAGTTTAATCAACGACATCTTGTTCCCAGTTGCTGCTAAGAAATTAAATAAAGCAGCTCTTCCCAATCCGACCACTTACGCGCAAATCTTAGGTTTAGAAAATCTGGATAAAGTCGTGGCGATTGATCAAAACCCAATTGGCCGCACTCCTCGATCAAATCCGGCAACTTATACGGGTCTATTTACCGACATTCGCGATCTTTTTGCGCAAACGCAAGAAGCTCGGGTGCGAGGTTATAAGCTCGGAAGATTTAGCTTTAACGTTTCTGGCGGTAGATGTGAGGCGTGTCAGGGAGATGGATTGATTAAAGTTGCTATGCACTTTTTGTCTGACATTTATGTAACATGCGACGCATGCAAGGGCAAACGATACAACCGTGAAACGCTAGAGGTTGAATACAAAGGCAAAAATATTGCGCAAATTTTAGAGATGACAGTTGAGGAAGCCAGCGGCTTTTTTGCGGCCATTCCTGCAATTGCACACAAATTACAGACCCTGATGGAAGTCGGACTGTCTTACATTCATTTGGGGCAAAGCGCAACCACGCTATCTGGCGGTGAAGCCCAGCGCATAAAACTTTCGCGCGAGCTTTCACGCCGCGACACTGGAAGCACTTTATATATTTTGGATGAGCCGACAACTGGCCTACATTTTCATGATATAAAACAATTGCTTGTGGTTTTACACAAATTACGCGATCGCGGCAACACCATAGTTGTTATTGAGCACAATTTAGATGTGATTAAAACGGCAGATTGGATTGTTGATCTCGGCCCAGAAGGCGGAGACAAAGGCGGGCAATTGCTAGTTGCTGGCACACCAGAACAAGTTATTAAAAACAAAAAATCTTATACGGGTAAGTTTTTAAAATCTATTTATAACAACGTGAGCAGCTCCTAAAACCTCTATCACCAAAAAGCGATTCTTATACCAACCAAAACCGCGTTGATGCTGGGACACTGAAGCTGATTTCCAACAAAACCACTCATATTGCCGCCAAAACTATGCAAATACTCGGATGTTAGTGCAAAATGCTCATTGAGGTTATAATTAATTCCAGCCGTAACTTCTGGCTGAATTTTTGTTTCGCTAGCATCAGAATTGCCGCTAAGGGAAGAAAAACCAGACAAAGTATGTCGAATGCCGCCAAGCTTTACAAAGAAATCTAATGGTTGCTGATGCCACGCAATTACCGCTAAAAACTCTAGGGTTGTTGAATATGTATCAGTCGCTCCCCCTGCATTTAAGTAATAGGTTGCACCACGATACCATCCTTTTGCCGCCTCAAAACCCAAACCAATTTTATCATTAAAATCATGTAAATACCCTATTCCAAGGCGCCACACTGGAAAATGACTCTTCTCTATGCTTTTCGCCTGTGCATTGCCAGCCGCAGGCAACCCACTTTGGGTAGCCCAGCCACTTTCAGATGTAATATAAATGCCGCTTTGTGCCAAAGCGATCCGATAAAAACCAAAAGAACTTAGTAACAATAAAACAATGATTATTTTTTTCATTTTACCTATCCAAACAAGTAACCAATTGAAAAAACATACAAAATATTAATGCCCTGGTTTGGTTTAAAAATACCGCCATTGCAGTAGTGAACGAGCTTCAAACTAAAGTCTAACTCTCGTTGTCCAAATTTAACTTCACTGCCAAGCCCCATGGTTGTTTGAAAAGAAAAATTGCTTCCCTGCTCTCTTTCGCCAAATTTTTTGCGGGATAAATATGCAGGACCAAAAGAAGCGGCAAGATAAGGCCTAAATTTATGAGCTGCTGGCGGAGCGAAATAGGCACGAAACAATGCAGAAGCAGCGGCTGTTGTCAGTCGTTTGTTTTCATTAGTACCAGCATGCCAATCTGCCAACGACAAACCAAGCCCAAAAATTAATGTTTTATCTAATTTTGCAAAAGGGAAAGCTTGGGCATCAAGCATGGCTCCTTGTTGATAATAATTACAATCTACTTCTTTTGATCGCCCGTATCCCAAGGAAATATCATAGGTCCACGCACATGCTGCTTCAGCGAAAAGAACGCTAAACAGCACGCTCAAAAAAAACAAAACACTTTTCTTTACCACTTTATCGCCCCAATGAAATTAATAATTAAGTCACTCTTGATAAGAGAACATGCATCCTAGCAAACAACATCCAAAACATCAAAAGATGGTTTTTAAAAATAGTAGCGAACCCCCAACCCTACATTAGTTGACCCCGCGTTAGCCTTCTTGGGAAATGTTCCCCAGGCAGTACAATTATGATGCATTCGCAGAACCAGCTGCAATTGTGGCTTGGACGGTATGGCGAAAGTTGCTTCTAGCATCAGATAATTTAATAATCTACTATATTTATCTTCAGATAAATCTCCGGCTCGATTAGCAAAAGGGGGATGAGAATCGTAAGATACGCCTTCACCTATAGCCAAAGAATTACCAAGATAAGATTCCCAAGGAAATTTGGTCCAGCGCCAAATTATATATAAACTTCCCTCTTTCACGTTGTCATGGTGAACATAGTCATGACGATATGCTAAATTTCCAGCTACTTGTACGGTATCAATAAGCAATGGCCTGAATAATCGACGAAATAAGTTTCTTGGAGAAAGAGTATAAGCCGCTTCAGCCACATAGATGGTTTCGCCAAAACCGCTATAATCTCCGGTTATTATTTGCGCAAAAGACTGTTTTGCCGTACCCCCGCAATAGAGCATGGCAGACCATGGGCCTAAATCTGAAGTTGCTGCGGAAACTGATGCGCTACTAAACAGAACCTCACAGATTATGCATATTAGTAATAATTTAATAATTCTCATTCGAGATAAAATTTGTAAAAACGATTGGTATCTACCTGGTTTTACATTAACATACATATAACAACCATCACATAAAATTCACTACTGTAGCGAAGCAATCATGAAAATCAAGGAATATTTTTCTATTATTTCTCGTCACTGGCCCTTTAATTACTATCGCACTATTCACAGCATTAAAACTGCGATTGCTTGCTTGATTGGGGTAATCATTGAGAAACACTACAACCTGCCATCGGGTCAGTGGATTCCAATCACAATCATGGTGGTAATGAGCGCACAAACACATTTTGGCGGCGCGTTGCGCAAAGCCTACATGCGATTCCTGGGCACTGTTAGCGGGGTAGCAATAACAACTATGATATTATTGTTTTTTGGTAACAGCCTTACAATAATTCTTTGTGCCGTATTTATCGTATGCATTATCTTTACATATGTTGCTAGCAGCAATGGAGATATTAGTTATGCGGGGACTCTTGGGGGAGTTACGGTACTTCTTACACTAACAGGACAACAAGTTGGAATAGAAATGGCCGCTCAACGCGGGCTTTACATCGTTATTGGCATTGCCATTGCACTGTTTGTTTCAAGAATTATTTTTCCGATTCATGCCCGCGATCGTTTTCGTTACCACGTGGCAATCACCTTACGCAATCTGCAAAAACTTTATCATAAAACGGTACGGCTAAGCATTGAACCTGGCCAAAAAGCGGTTGATGCAGAATTGGAAGATATTGTTGCTGCTGACATCACTGATCAACCCCGTTTAATTAATGAAGCGGTTATAGGAAGCCTTGTTTTTGCGGCGAAAAGAGTGTTTTTTACTGAAATTATTAATAGCGAACACCAACTAAACCGTTTGATCAACTTAACATATCGTAGTTTATGTGAAATTGAAACGCCGGCTCTTATTAAAGAGCATTTATCGGTGGTCGAAGATTTACATACGATAATTGGAGATAGTTTAAATTACTTGGCTGATTGTTTTGAAAACAGTAAACAACCGCAAGCAATGGCGGGGCTGAGCGAGGCTCGCAACAAAATCTCCCAACTCGTTGAAAAATTACCAAAAAATGACAAAGCCTATAAAACAATTACTGGGTACTCATTTGTGTTTTTTATGGAACAGATTCTAAAGGAACTGGAAAACATGAAACAACTAATTATAAAAGTAAATAGCAAAAATAATGACAATATGATATAAATGAAGCACTTTTAATTAAGACTCTTAAGGAGAAAAACATGAAGAAGTTCTTGCTTGCCATTTCAATGATAGCTTTATTTACATTTGGTATTACAGCTTTTGCTGAAACGAAGATTGCTGTCCTTGATTTAAATAAGGTTATGATGGACTCGCCACAATTAGAAAAAGCCAAAACTAGCTTAAAAAACAAATTTGAGGCCCGCGAAAAAGAGATCGTAGCCGCACAAAAGGTATTTCAAAGCGATATAGACGCGCTAAACAAAAATGGCCCTACCATGAAACCCGATGACCAAAAAAAGGCTCAACAAAAAATCATGGATCAACAGAAAAAATTGCAAGACATGCAAACTAAATTTCAAAATGATCTAAACACCGCCCAAGGCGATGCGATGAAAACCATTGTGAAAAAAATCGAAGGGATTGTAAATAAAATAGCGACCGATAAAAAGTTTGATTTAATCATTGCTAAAGCAGGAACTGCTTACAACAAACCTGAACTTGAGATTACCAACGACGTAATCAAAGAAATGAAGAAATAGCTTGTTAAATATGGCTTTTATAAAAGGGGCACTTACAGTGCCCCTTTTTTTAAACAATGACTGCACCTCGCATATTTATTGCCTCCAACCTAAAACCCAAGCAAGAAATTGTCTTGGATGTGACCACGTCCAATTATATTTTGCATGTTCTTAGACTAAAAATTAATGATCCTTTGATGGTTTTTAATGATAGCGGAGGAGAATTTCACTCTGTTATTGCATCCATTAGGAAAAATTTAGCAATTGTTACTATTGGAAATTTTATTGAACGACACAATGAATCCCCGCTACAAATTCACCTTGGCCAAGGAATTTCTCGCGGGGAAAAAATGGACTTTACTATTCAAAAAGCAGTTGAGTTGGGTGTAAATTCAATAACCCCCCTATTTACCGAACACTGCAATATTAAACTAAAAGATGAGCGCTTGGAAAACCGCATGCGCCACTGGCAAGAGGTGGCAATTAGCGCGGCTGGACAATCTGGGCGCTGTTATGTGCCAAAAATTTTACCAGCACGATCCCTGGAAGATTGGTTGACCACAACATCTGATTTATGTTTGGTTCTTGATCCTGAGGCTTCAGGTAAAATAGCAGCCATCAAAGAACAGCCTCGTTGTGCAACTATTTTAGTAGGACCAGAGGGTGGCTTGAGCGATAAAGAACTGGTTTTGGCCAAAAAAAATAAATTTGCGCCCATTAGGCTTGGCCCAAGAATCTTAAGAACAGAAACCGCGGCATTGACCATGATTAGCGTATTACAGTCAAAGTGGGGAGATTTTTAGTTAGAGCGATTTTTCTCAATCAGCTTTACGTACCGATAAAAAGTTCCTTCGAAATTGCTAAAGGCAATAATAAAACCAGGCCAGCCGTCGAGGAACCCACGTTTTAAAAAATAGATTCTAATAAAAGCCCAAAGGGCGTGGGCAAATGCTTTAGTGTGGCTGGTTTTCTTATTATTTTTATATAGCTTAGTTGCGCCTAGCGTAGAGTAACTGTTTATTTTATTGATCAGATCTTCTATATTATTAAACGAAAAGTGATCTAATTTGTTCTGTAACTTACCAATTGTGCCGTTTACGATAATTTTTTCGTGGATAATGTCATCAGAAAACTTGCAAGCGTTCTTTTTTGCCAACCTGATGGGGGCATCGCTTTTATCCCCATAACAATATCGAATTGGCTTGCCAAGAAAATAATTTAGGCGCGGTGTTTTGTAAGCCACATAATTTGGATTGTCTAACTTCTGCAATATTTCTTGTTTTAATTGGGGCGTTACTCTTTCGTCTGCATCAACAGACAAAATCCAATCTGAGGTTGCCAGAGCCAATGCGCGATTTTTCTGTTCACCAAAACCCGGCCAATCGGTTTCGCGCAACTTAACTTTAGGAGCATATTTTCTGCAGATCTCTTGGGTTTGATCGGTGCTGCCGCAATCAAGCACTATAATTTCATCAACCCATAAAACCGAATCAATGCAGGCAGCAATATTTTTCTCTTCGTTTTTGGTAATAATTATGGCGGATATGGTTGGCATGATTAGTACAATCTAAAATAAGCATTAACCCCGGATAAAAACATTTGCACCGCCATCGCAGTAAGCATCATCCCTGAAAGCCTTTCCAGCGCAATCAGCCCCCGCTCACCAAGAAATTTGCTTAAGTAACGACCTCCAATGAGGATAGCTCCGACTATTATTGAAGCAATAGTAATAGCAACAATCCATGTAAATTTTTTTTCTGGTTGTGTAGTGGAAAGCAGCATTACAGTCGTTAAGGCGCCGGGTCCTGCTGTCATAGGGATCGCCAGGGGCACAAAAAATGGCTCATGAGTAGACGGTTTTACTGAGTTGCGATTTTCTTCTGGAAAAATCATGCGAATGGCAATTATGAATAAAATTATCCCCCCTGAAATCCCCAAAGCTTGTTCGGTAATTTGGATGCTGCGCAAGAAAAATTGCCCGAAGAACATAAAAAAAACTAGCATTAAATAAGCAAAAAAAGTTTCGCGAACAATAATGGGCGTATGCCTCTTGGGATTAATTGGCTTAAGTGTTGATATAAAAAATGGGAGATTGCCCAATGGATTCATGATAAAAACTAGCAGTATTGTAGCAGATAGAATTGACATAAGTTATTACCCTGGAACCTGATCTTGTTGTGGCAAGTATAGGGGCCCGGTTTGACCGCAGCCAGTAATATTCAACAATATACAACAAACAGAGAACAGGAGCGCTTTTTTTAGCATGTTTAGCTCGCATATTTACTAAAATAATTGTAAATTAAAACATATGGCGTTGTCTATTTTAAATGTCGATTATGGTGAGAAATGTTACAAGCTTTGGAAATTAATCCTGAAATATCTCCGCGCGCAAGCGTAATATGGCTGCACGGTCTAGGGGCCAGCGGCTATGATTTTATTGATATTGTGCCACAATTGAATTTGCCGAAGGATCTGGGGGTACGTTTTGTATTCCCACACGCCCCTGTTAGGCCAGTACAGTACGCTGGTGGAGAAAAAATGCGCGCTTGGTTTGATGTTGGCAATCTCGAGCGTCATGCCAAAGAAGATGAAGACGGCATGAGAAAATCAGAAAAGACAATTGGACAGATAATTTCTCAAGAACTAGCGCTTAAGATCCCAAGCGAAAAAATTGTGTTGGTTGGTTTTTCGCAAGGCGGCGCCATGGCGCTGCAATGTGGATTGCGGTATCCGGAGAAATTGGCTGGCATTTTAGTATTATCAGCTTGGCTGCCGTTAGCGCATGCTGTTGTATTAGAAAGAAATATCTCAAACCAACAAACACCGATTTTAATGCTGCATGGCACCCTTGACCCTTTGATACCGATAGATTGGGCCACAAAAAGCTGCAATCATCTTAAAGAACTAGGCTATCATGCTACAATATCCGCATACCCTATGCAGCACACAGTTTGCCCAGAAGAGATAGCCGCTATTGGTACATGGTTACGCACATTGTTGTCTTAAATCCTATGCTAAAACGTTGCGCCATAATTATTTTTCTAAACTTGTTTATCGCAATAAGCGCCCTTGCCGCTTCCGACACAAAAGAAAGCCCAATACAAATTACTGAGGCATCGTGCTCTAATGTGGATAAAGGCACTCCGTTTAACAAACTAAGCTCTTCTGACATTTCTCGGCTTTTAGGTTGGGTTAGAGATTCGCATAGCTGTAATATTTGCGGCGGTAGTTATATTGACCCCAGCAATATCATAAACACACCCAACCCCAAAGCCATGCAAGACACGCCAATGAAGATTACGGCCAATAAACCAGCATTTTTTACCCAATATGGCATGTCGATGGCCCAAGGAAACGTTACCCTAATACAACCCGGCAGAGAAATTATCGCAGATTGCGTAACTTTTTTTCGAGACGAAAAAACCAGTAAAATTCGTGATGGCGTTTTGGTTGGACATGTTGTCTTTCGCGAACCTGGCAAACTAATGGTGTCCGAACAAAGCAACTTAAACTTTGTTACTGAAGAGCATACCTCAGAAAACGGGTTTTATCGCATGCTAGCAAACACACCATCTGGAATAACCAATGTTTGGGGCCGAGCCAAACACGCGGTACGCAATGCGGCTGGTGTTTTGAAAATGAGAAAAGTAACTTACAGCGCCTGCCCTCCTGACGCAACCAGCTGGCATCTTTGGAGCGACAGATTAACACTGGATAGCAACACTGGCCGCGGTGAAGCAGTTAATGCTTTTCTTTTTATAAAAAAAATTCCTATTTTTTATGCTCCATATTTTAGCTTTCCAATCGACAAAAACCGTAAAAGCGGCTTTCTTTTTCCCAGCATTGGATACTCAAAAAATTCTGGTTATGGCCTAACCTTACCCTATTACTTTAACTTAGCCCCCAACTACGACGCCACTTTCACGCCAAATTTTTTCTCTAATCGTGGTGTTTTATTGGATGGTTTATTTAATTATTTAACCCCAAGAAATCACGGAAATATCAAGATAAACTATATCCCTCACGACAGATCCTTTGTTACATTTCGGGATAACGCGGCCTCATCTTATCCCGCGGGACCTGCGCTTTCGACATTACAAAAAAGCTCTTCTGGACGCGGTCTTTTGGGATTACAGAACTCTGCCGCCTTTAATGAGCATTGGAAAGGATCGATAGATATTAATTACACAACAGATGATTATTTTCTACAAGATTTTAGCTCGGCCCTTAATGCGATTAATCAGGATCAGTTGTTTAATCAGGCCGAGATCAACTACACAGACGATACTTGGCATTTTTCAGGTCGCCTACAAGAGTTTCAAACCTTGCATCGCTTAAATCAGAGCGGCAACAGCATTGCCGAGGATCAATATAAACGATTGCCGCAATTAAACCTGGGCGCGGATTTCCCTAATGCTTTTGGCGGCTTAAATTATCAGTTCGACGGTGAATTGGTGAATTTTATGCATCGCAATAATTTTAATACAGCGGCCCCAATTGTTACTGGCGGACGCTTTAATGTGGCGCCAAGCGTAAGTTTGCCATTTAATTGGCTTGGCACTTATGTTACACCTAAAATTCAATTACAAGCTACCGGCTATAGCCTCCACAATCAAGCGACTAATACCCCAAAAAATATGTCGCGGTTTTTGCCTTTAATTTCAATTGACAGCGGCGCAACATTCAGTCGTATGTTTAAGCTTTTCCAAAATAGCTATAGCCAAACTCTGGAACCAAGACTCTTTTACTTGTTTGTTCCCACAAAAAATCAAAACAATATCCCTCTTTTTGACACTAATCTGCCGGCGCTTGATTTTAACCAATTATTTCGCGCCAATCGTTTTGTTGGAACTGATCGTATTGGTGACGCCAATCAAATTACCGCCGCGGTTACAACACGACTGCTTGATGACTATGGCCAGGAAAAATTAAACGCAAGTCTAGGCCAAATTATTGTGGCACATAACCACAAGGTAGTTATAGATGGCACACCAGATCCTTTGGAGAACGAAACACTTTCGCCTTTTGTTGGTCAACTACAGTATTTTATTTCCTCAAAAGTTAATGCTACAGCCAATGCGGCCTGGGATCCAAATTACCATCGATTTAATACCTCTGGTGTAAATTTACAGTATAATGATAAAACGGAAAAAATTGTGAACTTTTGGTATAATTACAACCTTCATGGCGATTCTTCTGCTCAGAAACCAAAAGCAAATTTAAATCGCGTAGGCTTATCATTATGGTGGAAACTATGGCAAAATTGGAATGTCTTAGGCAGTTTAGATTATAATGCCAGCTATAGTCGCACACAGAACTACATAGCTGGACTAGAATACGATAGTTGCTGCTGGGCGATACGCCTGGTAAGAACCAGAACTTATGTTGGTCCCAATATCAATAACAACTATGATTCCAGAAATTATTTACAATTTTTCCTTAAGGGACTGGGAGAATACGGATTAGGAACATCAGCTAGCTTGCCTGGCAGTATTAGCGGTTATGGCGATAAACATCTTATAGGTATTTAATATGACAAAAAAAGTCTTTCTAAGCTTAATATTCTTCTTGGCAGCTTCATCTTTGGGACACGCCAAGTCTGACACTAAAAACATATCCACATCTAATCTGGATAAAATTGTTGCAATTGTAGGCGGCGATGTAATCACTCAAAGCGAACTAAACAAAAGAATGACCATGATCAGCCGAATGTCTAATGAGGAGGGGATTAAACCATCTGCATTGCGCAATCAAGCCATGGACAGCTTGATTAACAACTTATTGCAGTTACAACTAGGTCAACGTATTGGGATGCAGATTAATGAAACCGAGCTGAACAACGTTATTTCTAATATTGCCAAGAACAATCATCTAACAGTAGAGCAACTTAAAAAGTCACTACAGGAACAAGAAGGGCTAAGCTTTAAAGAATATCGAGAACACCTTCGTGAGCAGATGTTAATTAGCCGAATACAACAACAGTTCCTAGGAAAAGAAGTTATGATTAACGACAAGGATGTTGAAAAGATTTTGCGCACCCCCCAAAAAATTGGCAATCCCGGCGTCGCAGCGCAATATCACGCAACCGATATTTTGATTGCGATTCCAGACGACGCCTCTCCCGATCAGGTTAAAGCTGCTACAAATGTGGCAACACAAATAGCCCTAGGATTAAAAAAAGGTGTTGCTATTGAAAAACTGGTGCAAAAATATAACGTTACTGGACAAGAAGTTACTAATACCGATTTAGGTTGGCGCAAAACCGATGAATTACCCAACTTGTTCGTCAAAGAAGTTGTCAAAATGGGAGTTGGGCAGGTTGCCGGTCCAATTAAAGCGCCAAATGGCTTGCATTTGCTAAAGCTGCTAGAGGTACAAGGCGGGCAACCACAACCAATCAAGCTCACCAAAGAACAAGCACAAGAAATAGCATTTCATCAGAAACTCGAAGAACGACTTAAACCTTGGCTTAAAGAGTTGCGCGAAGAAACATATGTAAAAATCATTGATTGACGATATTGTTTTAGGGACGTCGTAAATACATCCCTGTAGACTCGCATTCGGCATCCTGCCTCATAGTGCTCTAAAACAATTTCGTCTCGGATGCACACACTGCGCTACCTTGGCACCAATTATTATACGAGGGAATTTTTGAAAACATCATCGCGTCAAAAAAAATTTCTCGGACAGCATTTTTTGCATAACCCAAGAATCATTGATCAAATTGTTGGTTTTATTGCGCCCCAACCATCTGACCGCCTTGTTGAAATCGGGCCTGGAGAGGGGGCATTAACCGCAAAATTGTTGCCGTTGGTACATTCTATGGACGTAATCGAGCTTGATCGCGATGTTATACCTAGGCTTGAAAAAAACTGTGGTCCTTCAGAGAATTTACGTATTCACATGGCTGATGTCTTACGGGTTGATTTTGCACAATTCCCAACACCACTACGCTTGGTTGGCAATTTGCCTTACAACATCTCCACACCACTATTATTCAAAGCAATCGAAAGCATTAACATAATCAAAGACATGCACTTCATGTTGCAAAAAGAAGTGGCGGAAAGAATCACTGCTCCTCCAGGGTCAAAAACTTATGGCCGTTTAAGTGTAATGCTGCAATATTATTGCGAGACAGAATTATTGCTTCATGTTGGTTCGGGAGCGTTTTCCCCTCCACCAAAAGTTGATTCGGCTTTTATCAGGCTAATCCCACGCAAACATCATTCGGTTGTGGCGCAAGACAAGGCGCTGTTGAGCAACATTGTACGCTCTGCGTTTTGCCAAAGGCGCAAAATAATTTCTAATGGGGTAAAAAAATACATCACCGCCACTCAACTAGAAGATATTGGCATCAATCCAATGCTACGACCAGAACAGCTGGGGGTTGATGATTTTGTACGGATTAGCAACTCCATCAATGCAAGCCAGCTGTCCGCAAGAACTCCTTAACCTGCTCTTTAACTCTTAACTCGTGAGCATTTTTACCTATAACGCTCTTAACAAAAATTATCGTGCGTTGTTTTTGTCTCATACTTCATTTTTCCGGAAGCAGCAGACTTTAACCGAATTACGCCAACTATTTTCCACCCAAAAGCAACCGCAGTGCTTACGGATTACCGAATATGTGCCAAAATTCCTTCAAGCTCGTCTAGGCTATTGTATTTAACCAATATTTTGCCCTTGCCATTTTTGGCATGCTGGATGGTTACCGGGGCGGCGAGTTTGGTGGAAAGCTGTTTTTGCAGCTGAGAAATGTTTGGATCAAAAGATTTTTTCGCAGTGTCTCGCGGTTTCTGTAATTGGCGCGCCAGGTTTTCTGCCGCACGAACCGATAATCCTTTATTAATAATAATTTTCGCAACAGTTAACTGCTGCGCTGGGGTCAAAGTTAAGAGCGCTCGGGCATGCCCCATCTCAAGCTTTCCGAGTTGCAACATCTCTTTGATTTCTTCAGATAACTCTAAAAGACGCAACAAATTGGTAACTGCAGCACGCGATTTACCGACAGCCAATGCCGCTTCTTCGTGAGTCATGTCGAACTCATCAAGCAGTCTTTGTAAACTCATTGCGGTATCGATTGCATTTAACTCTTCGCGCTGGATATTTTCAATTAATGACAAAGCAATAGCTTGTTCATCCGAAATTTCGCGGATAACTACTGGGATTTCGTGGAGGCTAGCTAATTGTGCCGCACGCCAGCGGCGTTCGCCAGCGATGATCTCGTAGCTTCCAGCAGCAATCAAACGCACAATGACAGGCTGAATAATCCCTTGGGTGCGAATTGATTCGGCAAGTTCGGCCAAAGCTTCTTGGTTCATGCAGCGTCTAGGTTGATACTTTCCTGGTTTAAGCATGTCAACAGGCAGGTGCTTTAAAGCCGATTTGCTGGGTTGTACACCAATGCTGCCAGTTTTAATGTCGCTTAATAATTCAGTTAGCCCTAAACCCAGCCCGCGTTTTTTGTTCATAAAGTACCAATTCTTTTCGTTTTTTTAAAGTAACTTTACCTACAGATTTCTCCAGCTAAAGCCAAATACGCCATTGCCCCCTGCGAGTTTTCATCATACAGCAATGCAGGCAATCCATGACTCGGAGCCTCTGCTAACCGCACATTTCTCGGAATCACTGTTTTATAAACCTTATCTGGAAAATGCTGCATTAGCTGCGCCGAAACGTCCAGCGTCAGGCGATTACGGCCATCATACATGGTGCGCAATATCCCTTCAATTTGTAATTCGGCATTAACTGAGCCTTTTAATTGTTCAATTGTGTTGATCAGTGCAGCCAATCCTTCGAGGGCATAATATTCACATTGCATAGGGATGATTACTGACTTCGCAGCCACCAGCGCATTTACGGTTAAAATATTTAATGCTGGCGGGCAATCTATAAAAATAAAATCGTAATCTTTGTAAACCGGCTCAAGTGCGCGTTGGAGAAAGTATTCGCGATCGTTTAATTTTAACATTTGGATCTCAGCCGCAGTAAGCTGTGAATTGGCTGGCAGCAAATCGTAACCAACTTGAGTTTTTTGAATGGCGTCGCTAACTGGAGCAAGATTCAATAAGACATCGGCAACCGAAAAATCTGTTTTTTCTTTATTAACACCGCTACCCGTGGTGGCATTGCCTTGGGGATCAAAATCGATCAATAGTACCCTGCGCTTTGTTGCTCCTACAGAGGCGGCTAGGTTTACTGTGGTTGTGGTTTTGCCGACACCACCTTTTTGATTAGTTATTGCTATGATTTTTGTCACAATTAATCCTCAAAAATCTTAATTAAATGCCGTTCTTCGTCTAAATACGGCACTTTGATACGATGTATTTCTGTTGGCTCAGCAATCGCCCCAAGCTCTTCTGCCGGATACTTCCCTTTCATGGCCAAAATTTGTCCATTTTTAGCGCGCAAGTGTTGGGTTTGAGCAATAGTAGCACTTAACGTGGTCGTAGCTCTAGTTATAATCGTAGCAAACCCTGAAGTAAAATCAAATGCTTCGATTCTCTTGGTTACAACGGTTACATTTTTAATATCCAGAGAAAGCAGCACGTGGCTCAAAAAGGTGGTTTTTTTATTGGCGCTATCAAGCAAAACAAAATCGTATTTTGGCAGCGCGAGCGCCAAAGGGATTCCCGGTAACCCAGCCCCAGTACCAAAATCTAGAATATTTGGCCCAATAATAAATGGAGTGACGGCTAAACTATCAAAAATATGTCGAATCAAGATTGATTCTGGGTCTCGTATGGCGGTTAAATTGTAAGCTTGGTTCCATTTGTGGAGTAACTCTATGTATTTAATGGTTTTTTCTTGGGTTGTTAGTGATAATTCTAAATTAAGCGCATTAAGTCCTTTTTGCAAAATTGGCATTAATCTATCATATTGATCGAGCTCTTTTTGTCTGTTTGCGCAGAGGGGTTTAGGGGTTGTGGTCATGGGTTGGTGTCACTATTCTGGCGGATCTTTTATTTCTGCTTCTGCTGCTTTTTCTTTACTACCTTATTTTTTGCTAGAGGGATCTATATCAAATGCTATTGCCACAGGGTCGTTAGAATAAAAATTGTCTCCGTCTTTAATTTTGCTTTCTTGTTCTTTTGCTTCTGTTGTTACTGCTTGTGTTTCATCCGTTCCTTTTACCGCCTCTGGTTTTTCTTCTTCTACTATAGGTGGGGCCTTACCCCCATCTGCTTTTTCTTTACCATCATCTAATTGCTCAAAAGTAAATTTCGCCAGTCTGTAGTTGTAGATATCGGGCCTTGTGGTAAATTCGACTCCATATTTACTATTTCTATTTCCCTCCAGTTTTACCCAACAATGCATTTTACACTGGCGATTGGAATAATAGTAAATTGTCAGTTTAGTATTTTCAGTGTTGCTCTCAGGATTCTTAGCTTGTATTCTTCGATTCAAAGTGTTTGCTAAATGCTGTAATTTTACCTGACAAACAAAACAAGGGTCCTTGCTTCCATAAATCTCAATAGTTTTAATTTGTTTCTTTATGTCTCCGCTTTCTATGTCTGATAATATGCTAAAGATAACAGCATCTTCGGCATGCTGACCACTACTCTTTTCCAACAGCCACATACCAAGTTTAAATTCATATCTGGCTAATTCCTCGGGATCAGAAGGGGTGCCGCTCTCACTTTCCTCGCATCCTATTTGTTGCGCAGGGCAATTAACAAAACTTTCTTTTATTCTCTCATCATAATTCTTCACAGCTGGCTCGCAAATACCGCCTTTCTGATTAAATAATTCGTAAGTATTAGACCAAAAATTTATTAGGCCCCTTAGTTTTAAATAATGATCTTTATTCCCTAAGTACTCTTTCAGAGTTCTAGCAAGGTCATCTATTGTCTCAGGCGTTATTGTTTTACCACACGCTTGTTTTCTACTTGCTTCCGCTATACTCCATGTACTATTTAAGACTCTTAAACACTCATCTGAGTTTTTAAGTTTGTCAACTTGCTGAAGCCATGCCCTTCTTAGCATAAAATCAATATTAAATTTATCAAACATTTTCCAATCATCAGTTTTTAGCAATCCTGCGGCTCCATTTAAAAAAGCATCTTCATCAGAACAACCAGCAGCAGTGGCAAACATTTTTTTTGGACAAACATCACGATCTAATTTTTTGTTATTCCCACTTAAAAACCTAAAGCAATATGGAATATCATCAATATAAACTTGTAGAACCACAATATCGTTTTTCCCTTCATGTTCAGTTTCCGGAACTTCATGAGAGGCTTTTAACCCTTCTGTTATTTCAAGTTTTACAGCATAAGCACCACTAGCGATATGCAAAATAAAACCACATATAATAATCCGTAATATATTTTTAAACATGCGACGAATTCCAAATTAAAGTCAATAGAAAACACCCATTAAGTGGGCATAACTTACTCTGTTGTTTGCTCTTTTTTAGGATCAGATAAGTTCTTACTAAAATCTACCGTAGTCTCAAGCTCGTCTATTGTTATTTCTATATCCGGAGGACGAAAGCCAACCAAGGCTTCTGTGTCAGACGTATCATTTATTTTAACTTTTTCAGTTAATACCTTCTTATAATGTAAGGTTTCTATATCTCGGAGCATGGATGGGTCATCAGGCACAATAGTAATATCAATATCTAGGTTATATGAGGTAACATCATCAGACCATAATTCATCTTTAATCAAAGGTATATTAGGTCGTTTAGTAGCGAAACCAGAATGTTTGTTTGTTTTATTTGCTTCTATAGGACCAAGAGACACTTTCCCATAATTAGCACAAAATTCTACACCAGCTATCCCTATAATAATATCGCTATACTTAATGTCAGTTTTATTATTCACTACAACAGTAAAATTATCTAGATCAAGCGGGACGGTGGATGGGGCGGTTATTTTTAGGTTACTAATAGCACGAGCAATGTTTTCGTCTGTTGAACTGATCTCCTCTTTACTGATCTCTTTTTCTGATAGCAAATACTCTTCAAATGCTTTTCTCATAAGCGCAGGATGTTCGCCTGCTTCTGCTGGAATAACTTGTAACTCTGGCGCTTCTTTCCTTTTATACGCTTCTGAAGTTACAGATGCCTTATCATACCAAGATGGCAACTCGTCTTTTGCATCTTCAGCCACAAAAATCACATAGAAATCCATTAAGCTTATTACTCTTCCAACCATTTTTGCGCGAACACATGGGGGAGGAGATTTAAAAGAAATCTCTATGCCGCCGGCTCCAGCAAAGTACAATTTATTTTTTTCAGAATACTTTCTGGTTGGTGAATGCAGGATAGTAGTGGACTCATAATCGCTGACTTGTCTAGCGCGCACCCTTTGACTAAAGTGAGTCTCAAGTTTTTTTATATAAATGTAAAATGTACCTTCCACAGGCGGGACAGGCAATTTAAACTCTTGGGCGTCTGGCCCGCTGAATATACGATGCCAAACATAACTTTTTGCAAAACAAGCGTCAGAATAACCGACCGATATAAAAGTAAACAAAGCAAGAGGGATCAATAATAGATGGATTTTTTTGAGCTTATTCATATGCGCCTCGTAATCTGGTTTTTCTGATTTAAAACTTTTACTGCAAAATCATACTGATAAGAGCCAGTTTTTTATACTCTCAAACAATTTATATCAAAGTCAGCACTTAAAGCGCTGTCCCTAAGTCTTGCCCCATTTTTATTGCGGCGTCTTGCGATAACTTATTCCATTCCATTGTTTTTTCTGGGAATAATAAAATTACTGTTGACCCGAGCTTAAAACCGCCTATTTCCGCACCACGCTCAAAAATAATTTCCTGTTTGGTGTAATCCCAGTTTATTACACTATTTTGGCTATTTGGCATTACTACGCCACCCCAAGTTGTTTCGACACTTCCCACAATAATTGCGCCGACTAAAACCATGATCATGGGACCAAGCACAGTTTCAAAAGTAATAATTACTCGCTCATTTCTAGCAAACACATCGTGGATCTGATTGATAACATTCGGGTTTACTGAAAAAAGCCTACCTGGAACGTATCGCATCGAACACAGCTTTCCTCTAACCGGCATGTGAATGCGATGGTAGTCCGATGGCGACAAATACAAAACCGCAAAATTGGCATTGTGGAATCGTACCGCATCTTCATTATCGGCAAGCAATTGCTCTAACGTGAAATTTTTGCCTTTGGCACCGATCAACAGATTGGCACTAACCTTTCCAATTTGTAAAACTCTCCCATCTACCGGCGAAATAATGACATTTTTGTCATCTGTAACAGGTCGTGCTCCAGGTTTCAATGCGCGACTAAAAAAATCATTGAAGGTTTGGTAGTTGAGGGGGTTGGGCTCAAGCATATCCGTCATGTCAATACGATAAAATTTGCAGTATTGACTGATAAAGAGATTTTTGATTAAACGGATACGACAATTTGCTATTTTTGCAATAAGTCGTGATAGAATGTGCTGCGGCAGCAAATATTGTAGTAACAGATTCAGGAACATTTTTAGATAATTTACATATTTAGGTCGAAGTATTGTATATTAAATGCAAACAGATTTTCGGGTTAAAGTTGCTACTGGAACTATACTCCTCGTAAAATGGATTTAGACGAGGCGCCCTTTTTTTTGCGACCGGAGTTTACTT
>CAZMGW010000016.1:4283-24870 GCA_964565935.1 uncultured Coxiellaceae bacterium | reverse complement strand
CCGCCTTTGGCGGTTGCGAAATTCGTCACATCCGTGTCGAATTTGTCCGGTCGCCAAAAATAAGGGCGTCGCGTCTAAATCCATTTTACGAGGAGTATAGCTCCAATAGCAACCTTTACCTTGAAAACCCGTTTGCATTAATATGTAGACGACTCATTCTAGAAACGATTTAAAAACCCGCTGTATTGAAATACAACTAAAGCTGCTAAAACGTACATCATCCAGTGCACTTTACGCCATTTGCCGGTGAGGACTTTTAGTAAAACATAAAATATTATTCCGGCAGAAATTCCGTTAGCAATGCTGTAGGTAAATGGCATGATTACCATAGTTAAAAATGCCGGAACTCCTTCGCTAAAATCTTGAAAATCAATGTGTTGTACGCTCGAAATCATGAAGACACCAACTAATATTAAAGCGGGCGCCGTTGCAGCGTTTGGAATAATTATAAATAGTGAGCTTAAAACCAAGGCAAGTAAAAATAAAACTCCCGTGGTTACTGCGGTTAAGCCGGTTTTACCGCCAGCGCTGATTCCTGCCATCGATTCGAGGTAGACGGTCAATGCGGGCACTCCTAAAAACGCGCCAAAACAAGCTCCAGCAGCATCAACAAACATGGCTTTACCGATCAATGATGAACCGCTTTTTGCGTTTTTATCAGTTACAATTCCAGCCTGATTGGTTGTGGAAACTAATGTGCCAAAAGTGTCCATTAAGCCAACAAAAGTAAAAGTAAATATTATCGAAATCAACCCCAGGTTAAATGCTCCTTTAAGATCCATAGATCCAATATTGAAATCAGTCCAAGATGGTAGTCCCAAGTGAATACCATAAATATTGGTTAAACCAAGGGGAATACCAATCAGCGTGCTTACAACAATACCCAGTAAAATCGCCCCTCTAACACGCAGGGCAATTAAAGACGAGGTTATTATTAGCCCAATTAATGCTAGCAGGGTGTCTGGACTGGTGAAGTTGCCCAGTGCCAAGTCCCACTCAAAAAATGATAAATTAGCAACCCCATGAGAAGCAGTAATGTCATTTAGCGAGCTTCCGAGATGGGTCACTACCCTAACCACATGTGACATCTTTAATCCGATCAATGTAATAAATAACCCAATACCAATGGTCATGGCGTGTTTTAATGAGTTGGGAATTGCATCAACTAATATTTGGCGAATGCGTGTTATGGTAAGAAGCAAAAAAATGATTCCGGAAATAAAAACAGCTCCCAGAGCTATTGGCCACGGAATACCCCCGTTTTGTGCGGCAATTACGGCAAAATATGCGCCTAATCCCATGCCAGGGGCCAGCGCTATGGGAAGATTTACAAAGAGTCCCATAGCAATGGTGACAAGGCCAGCGCTTAAACAGGTGGCAAAAAATACTGCCTCTTTGTCCATACCAGTACCAGCCAACATGGATGGCATTACCGCCAACACATAGGCCATTGTTATGAATGTTGTTATGCCGGCTAATATTTCAGTTGATACAGTTGTTGAATGTTTGTTTAGTTTAAAGATTTTATTTAGCATGCTGGGTCTCTTTATTTATGGTTGTATTGGGGTACGAGGGCTTTCCTTTTTTTCTTCTTTTGGAGCTTCTTTTTGCGAAGTTTGCCAGCTCTGCCTGAGTATGTTGGTGGTTTTGGAGAAGATATTGGTAAACTTGTTCCATTCCTGTTTTAATTCCTCCAGGTTTTTTCTCAATTCTTCAGCTTGTGCTGGTTGTAATGGGGGGGTAATTTCTAGGGTCTTGGTAAGCTTGCTCCATTCCTGTTTTAATTCCCCCAGGTTTTTTCGCAATTCTTCAGCTTGTGCTGGTTGTAATACCGGGGTGTTAATTTCGAGGGTCTCGATAAATTTGTTCCATTCCTGTTTTAATTCTTCCAAGTTTTTTTGCAATTCCTCAATTTGTTTTGGTTGTAGTACTGGTGTATCAATTTTGAGGATATTGATAAGCTTATTCCATTCTTGTTCTAATTTTTCCAAGTTTTTTTGCAATACTTCGGTTTGTTCTGGTTGCATGTGCTTTTCTCTAAATTTTTTAGATCATCAATGTTTGTCGTATTTTATCTAGAATTTGCTTAATGGCTACATTTTGTTCCATTAGTTTTTTTACTTGTGGTTGTTTAGATGCTTCATCTTTAAAATGTGTTACTAATAATTTTTTAAAATCGGCTAATTGCTGTATTGAGGCTTTAGCTTTTGCAAGCTCGTTCCATTTTGCTTTATCGACGGCAGATAAAAATCTTGGTGGAGGGGTTTTGGTCAGCGTTACAGGGTCATCTAATGGGCTAATGGATTGCTCGAATTTTTTGCTTTTTCTGTCCAGCTCTTCTGCTAATTTGGTTTGTAACGACGTAGTATGTAGATTTACTTTATCCATAGTAGGATCCAATAGCTGTATTAATTCGCCATATCGTTGAGGATCTTTGACTAGTTCGAGTAAATGAGAGATGTCATTGTTTATCTGAAGCATTTGCTGTTTCATTGTTTCGCTAACAAAATCAGCGCTTATGATGTTGGGATAACCCATAGCAACTCCTTACTTTCTCATTTTGATCAAAATTGATGCTATTATACTTGCTTGGTATGCGTACCTCAAGAAGAAGTAGTCAGCCAAATTAAGCTCGCCATTCTGCCACTGTTGGCTCCATCTCGTCGAAAAGAGAAAAAAAGTTCTTTTTGCGTAAAAGTGCAATATTCTCCCCCATAAATTGCTGTAACTCCTGCGCTATTTAAGCGCTGTGAGGCGAGCAGGTAAATATTGGCAAGAAAACGGTCTTGATGCATAACGAAGGCTTTTTTAGCTTCCGGATTGTGCTTGATGAAGATTTCGCGTACGTCATCGCCAGTTTCAAAAGCATTTGCTCCGATGGCAGGTCCAAGCCAAGCTAATAATTCTGTTGGATTGATATTCATTGCTTTGATAGTAGATTCAATTATTCCAGCTGCAATGCCCCTCCAGCCGGCGTGAATCGCGGCGACGATAGTCCCTTTGCGGTCACAAACTAAAATAGGCACACAGTCGGCAGTCATGACTGCGCAAACAAGACCCGGTGTGGTGGCAAAAGCGGCATCAGCCACTGGTTCTATTAGATTGGTGTTTTGTTGGAGATGAATGGCGGTGTTTGTATGTTCTTGTTTTAACCAAAAAGGCTCTGAAGGCAAGTCTAATTCTTGATACAGTTTTTTGCGGTTAGCCAAAACGTCGTTTGGGTCATCACCTGTGTGCAGACCAAAATTAAAGCCATCGTACGGAGGTTTGCTTACACCGCCCGTGCGTTTTGTGGTAAAAGCTTTGACGTTTTTTGGGGCGGGCCAACTGGGTTTTATATAATTACTCATGTTTTTTTCTCAATCCAGCGAGTCTTTTAAAATCAACAGTACCAAATAAATCGTTTTTCGAATCGATATAAATTGATCGTTCTTCTTTGGGTGTTGGGGCGCGGTTTTGAAAATTGATTTTTGGCGCATTTTTTATGAGTACAATAGGCGTTTGCTCCTTGCCTTCGCCCATGGTTAAAGTCGCGACGGTGGCAAGGCTATCAAGCAGATTGATTTGCGTAACCTGAAGCGGTCGGTCAAAAACGTCTTTTTGGCCAATATAATTGTAGAGGGGTTCAAAGCCGCACCAGCCAATGGTTATGCCGGTTACGCCGCGGCGTAGAGGGGTTATGTTGCTATCGGTAATGATTACCCCCAGGTTTTTAATGTGGTCGCGTTTGCGCAAATGGTTCCAGATTTTCTTTGCCGCTATTTGGGGTTTTTGGGGAAGCAGCACGTAGGCGTTATTACAGTTTGATTCGTCAATCCCCGCATTTGGGATTAAACGGTGATTTTTTAAGGTTAGGCAGAAATTTGGCATTTTGTGCGGTGGGGCAAAGCAAAAATCGGATTCTCGGTGGATTAAGCTTGCTTTGTCTTTACTTTTATCTGCTAAGTGGTTTTCGCAGATGCTTATGATTTTGCTGGCAATGGCTATGACGCTGTTTTCTGCAATTTTGGGGATATAGGCGTCCAGTATGGCCAGGAGAGCTTCTCCTCGTTCTACTTTATGTGTTTTTAGAGCAGTTACGAGCATGATTTTCTTACTTTTGTAGAATTTAAGGTTCTATATTATCATTATTAATTATATTATCATTCAAATAATATTTTGTGATATTATGTAATGGATTTCTTATTTTATACCAAGAGGATTTTTTGACACTGGCATATTAAGACAAAATGGAGAAGTTATATGCAGCCACAGTCATCACCATCAAGCACATCAAAAATTCTTTCTAAGATACAAAAGATGGCATCAGCAGTTAAGGGAGCGGTTAAAGTGACTGTTAATGATCTCTTTGAGGAAGGAGGAGATCCTTCATCGGATTTGGATTTTGTTATTCCTCCTAAAGCGTTATCATCTAATGAGTCTGATAAAATTAATAAAACACCTTCATTCTCTTCTAAAGAACCGTCATCTGATGAGAGTAGTAAGCCCAGTCCTATGAAAGGGGGCTGATATTTTTGAAGATCTATTATTGTAGTGCTTGCAGCAGTTTTTCCATGTCTTCTGGTAATATTACTTCCCACTCCATTAGTTTTCCAGTCCGTGGATGCATAAATCCTAAGCGTTGAGCATGCAATGCTTGGCGTTTGAATTGTTGCAGAGTTTGCTTTAAGGCATCACTGCATTTTGCTGGTATCCTTGCTCCCTTGCCATAAGTTGGATCGCCGACAATCGGGTAACCAATATGAGCAAGATGGACGCGAATTTGGTGGGTGCGACCGGTATCTAAAATCACTCTTAAATACGTATGTGCAGGAAAGTGTTTAATGATTCGATAATGTGTGGTTGCCGGTTTCCCACTGGATTTTACCGCCATATGCGTGCGTTTAATTGGGTGGCGTCCAATTGGCGCTTCAATAGTACCACCACTGTTTATAACACCGTTAACAATTGCCACATATTCGCGTTTTATCTTGCGTGCTTGTAAGTCGGCAGAGAGTTTGGTGTGTGCCATCAAGCTACGCGTTACTACCAGCAGACCAGAGGTGTCTTTATCTAAGCGATGAATAATGCCGGCTCGGGGTAGATTGGCGAGTTCAGGGTAGCGGTAGAGCAGGGCGTTTAACATGGTGTTGTCGGCCTGACCCGCGCCGGGATGAATCACCAATCCTACCGGTTTATTAATAACAATAATGTCGAGATCTTCATAAATAACGTCAAGCGCAATTGGTTGTGGTTGCTGTGTAGAGATGGGTGTAATTGGTGCGTTGATGCTAATAATTTGATCAGTGTGTATTTTATCTTTGGCGCGTAAAATGGTGTTATCAACAGTTACATATCCGGCTTTAATCCAGCTTTGAATCTTAGCGCGTGAGTATTCTGGCAACAAAGTGCTAAGAGCCAAGTCAAGCCGGCTTTGATTAAGTTCAGGCGGAATAGTTTTTGTTAACTTGATTTGCGAGTCGTTAGAAGTCATTTGGCTTTTTTAGCAAGATACAGCCAGGTTTCAACAATTGAATCTGGGGTTAAAGAAATGCTTTCAATGCCCTCATCAAGCAACCATTTGGCGAACTCTGGATAGTCTGAAGGAGCTTGTCCACAAATGCCAATATATTTACCCTTCTTTTTGCAGGTTTGAATAGCCATGTGTAATAGCTTTTTAACGGCTTGATTGCGTTCATCAAAAAGATGGGCGACCAAACTAGAATCGCGATCAAGGCCCAGAGTTAATTGGGTCAAATCGTTTGAACCGATAGAGAAGCCATCGCAAATTTCCAAGAATTCATCCGCAAGAAGAGCATTTGAAGGGATCTCGCACATTAAAATCACTTTGAGATCATTAACGCCGCGTTCTAAGCCATTGGTTTTAAGCAACGCAACAAGTTGCTTTGCTTCTTCAACGGTTCTGGTAAATGGTAACATTACTTTGGTGTTAGTAAGTCCCATGGTGCGAACTCGTTTTACCGCTTCACATTCTAAAGAAAAGCAATCGGCGAATTGTTTTGCCAAGTAGCGAGAGCCGCCGCGAAAGCCAATCATTGGGTTTTCTTCATGAGGTTCAAATAGGCTGCCGCCCAATAAATTCGCATACTCATTTGATTTGAAATCAGAAAAACGCACAATAATAGGTTTGGGAAAGAATGCGGCGGCAATGGTTGCAATGCCTTCGCGTAACTTTTCGATATAAAATTCTGTATGGCTTTTGTATGCGGCAGTGCGTGCGCTAATTTGTTGTTTGAGTTTTGCTGATAAGCTTTTAAACTGTAACAACGCTTTTGGATGGATGCTGATAGTACTATTTATAATGAATTCGATGCGTACCAAGCCAACGCCATCATTGGGTAAATATTGATAAGAAAAAGCCTTGTCTGGATCGGCCAAATTCATGCAAAGCTTGCAGGGCAATTTTGGCATGTTGGTTATTTTGATATGTTTAACCTTGATTGGCAAAATACCTTTAAAAACCCGACCAATTTCTCCGCCAGCGCATGAGACTGTTATCGGTGCGTGGTGTTTAATTTTGGTCGTAGCGTTATTGCAGCCAACTACTGCTGGAATACCTAATTCGCGCGCAACAATGGCCGCATGGCAAGTGCGTCCGCCGCGATTGGTAACAATTGCTTTGGCAAGTTTCATGATTGGTTCCCAGTCAGGATCCGTCATGTCGGCAACTAAAACCTGCCCGGGTTGCATGAGATGCATCTGTTTGTGGCTAGTTATTACGCAGGCATTACCTTGGCCGATTTTTTGACCAACGCTATGGCCGCTAGTAATTATTTCTCCGGTTTTTCCTAAAGAGAACTGTTCCATGATTTGATGTTGTTCTTGACTACGTACGGTTTCCGGGCGTGCTTGTACAATATATAGCTCTTTGGTTTTGCCATCTTGGGCCCATTCAATATCCATCGGTTTTTTATAAAGATTCTCGATTGCTATTGCATAGCGAGCCAGAGTTGTTACGGCCGCATCATCAATGCAAAACCGTTGTTGCTCCGTTTTTTTAGTTTTTATGGTTTTAGTGGAGAAGTTTTTGCTATAGATGGTTTTAATAGCTTTGCCGCCGATAGTGCGTTTCAATATTGCTGGTTTATTGGCGATAATGCTCGGTTTATAAACGTGAAATTCGTCGGGATTAACTTTTCCTTGGACAATTGACTCGCCCAATCCCCAAGATGCGTTAATAAAAACTACTTTGTCAAATCCGGTTTCAGTATCCAAAGTAAAAATAACGCCACTAGATCCACAGTCACTTCGTACCATAATTTGTATGCCAGCTGAAATGGCAACTTTTTTGTGTGGGAAGCCGTTTTGGATGCGATAAACAATCGCGCGTTCATTAAAGAGTGAAGCATAAACTTTTTTAATTGCGAGCAAAATATTTTTTATGCCACTCACATTTAGGAAGGAGTCTTGTTGTCCGGCAAAGGATGCGCTTGGTAAATCTTCGGCAGTGGCGGAAGAACGTACTGCCAGGGAGTTTTTTTTGTTTTTGACTAGTTTATTGTGTTCTTTGGTGATGGCGGCAATAAATTCAGGGCTAAATTTTGCTTTAAGGATCAATTGACGTATTTCATGGCTGGTTTTGGCGAGATTTTTTAGATTTTTTTCATTAAGCGCGGCTAGCTTTGTATATATTTTTGTGTTTATCTGGTTTGTGAGCAGAAAGTCTTCGTATGCTTCTGCGGTCGTGGCAAACCCTGAGGGGATTTTAATTTTGGCCTGGGTGAGATTTTGTATCATTTCGCCAAGAGAGGCGTTTTTACCGCCAACTTTAGCAATATCCCTCATGCTGAGTTGGTCAAAATTTATAGTGTATTTTAGGTTTTTTTTCATATAGCACCTTAATGATTATTCCTTGTGTCAGAAAATTGAGTTTGTTATATAAAAAAGATAATGTTGATTGTTACTGGCCCCATGATTTTGATTAGCATTACTAGATAGTGATTAACATGATGATAAAAAAGACTTTTTTAAGGCAGTTACAACTATGTGCTGGTTCCATGAAAGTACCCGCGAGCGAGTTGTGTTTAAAAAAATACGTCAACAAAAATATTTTAATATTCCTGTTGACGTATTAATAAGAACAAACTACTTCTTTTTTTTGCTGACACATTTACATGCTTTCTTTGCAACTTTTTTAACAACTTTCTTGACGGCTTTCTTAACTACTTTCTTAACTACTTTTTTCTTTTTAGCTACCATTTTGTAATCTCCATTTTTTAATAAAATTAATGTCTGTAACTTTTTTTACTACTACAGTAAAAAGTACAGGACTATATATTAGAACAATAAAAACAATTTGCATAGTTTTTTTTATTGGCTATTTTTTTTGTCACGTGTTTCGCGTAACCAAAAAGTTAAAATGAATCCTAATAAAAATGCTAGCGGTAAAATCGTTAAAGCATATTGATAGTCAGTAGCCGAATAAACTCTATCTCCGTTTAGTGTTTGTCCTGACCAAAAAAAGTCGAGAATTTTTCCGGCTAGTGGTTGGCAAAGACTGCCGCTGAACATCACCAATGCATTGGTAAAAGCAGACGCTGTTGCTATTAGAGGCTTCGGATTGTTATCGCTGCTTATGGCAAAACACAGAACTTCAAAGCTAGAAAAAACACCAAATAAAAATAGTAACAGATGTAATAAGCCAATATTTATTTGGGGAAGATAAATAATTAAGCTTATTAAACCAGCTGATAACAAAAGACCAATGAAAAGTGGAATTCGTCTTGAATAGGCAACATCAGAAATATAACCAATCATCGGTCCGCCAACCAACCATCCTAAAAACACCATGGAGCATGCGGTTGCCGCGCTTTGGTTAGATAACTTATAAACAGTCGTAAGAAATGGAATGCCCCAAAGTTCGGCAAAGAGAGATAGCGATAAAAACATTATGCAACCGATAAAACCATTGATCCACATTTGAGGGTTTCTGAAAATTTTTAAAAGTCCAAGAAAAGTTTCGCGGTAGGGTGGTTTTGTTTTGGTTTTATCTTTACGGTGCAATTCTGTATTAGGTTTGTCGCGAATAATTATCCAGATTAGGGGTATTAAAATTACCCCGGCAATTGTGCCAATGTTAACAGTTTGTTTCCAGCCGATGCTGCGAACCAGGGGGCTAAGAATAATATCTCCAGCCATCCCACCAATCATGCCAAGGGTGGTTGCTAGTCCGACAAAAAACGCAAATAGGCGTTGTGGTAGCCATGAGGCAGTAAGCTTTAGTACGCAGACAAAAGCAAAGGCAGCGCCAAAACCAATCATCAATCTACCAATAGCTGCAACTGGCAAAGTGTGTGCGGCGCCAAAAACGTAGCTACCAGCTGTACAAGCGATCACGGCCAAAGTTAAAATTTTTCGCGGCCCATATAAATCTAATAATAAACCAACAACAATTTGCATAGGCATGTAAATAAAGTAGAAAAACGCAGAAAGCATGCCAAGTTCGGTCGCATTGGCTTGGAACTCGTGCATTAGTTCAGATACCATAACGCTTGGTTCTATGCGGAGTATATACTCATAGCAATAAAAAATTGCTGCCAGAGTACAAATTATCCAGCCTGTGATCGTCGTTTTTTTCGTGTTAGTCAAGTTAACCTCATTTTTATAGTGTTTATAAACTGATTTGTAATGGTTTTAAAACCCCTTGTAGTAAATTTATTGATGTTGGGGTGTATCCTGCTGCAATCGACCCATCAGCAACGCACTTTCCATGTGGCGTGAAACGAGCTCGGTTGCCAAGAGCAAATTGCTGTGTCGCAGTTAAGCAACGATCTATTTTGATTTGGTAAATACCACGGCTACGTCTTTAAAATTCTTTTCTAGATCATCTTTTAGTTTTATAAATTCTGGCGTTTTTAACTCTTCATTGGTGATTAAATTTTTGTGCACAATTACCGTATCATCTATTTGTAGATCATGGTTGTTGTAAGTGCACTTACGTGCCACATACAGCCATGGAGTCTTAATCTCTTTGTTTAAAGAATCGATGTTTTGGACGGTAATATTTTTAATAATGGTTTGTCTGGTTAATGTGAATGGTGTGTCTAGTAGAACATCTTTTACATGATTCTGGGCTACATCAAAAAAACCAATTAATCGATCGTAAGTTAATTTGAGCGCTTGTCCTAAATTGGTTTTTAGTACCCTATTTTCTTGTTCGAAACAGTAGTCAAATGTGATGTCTTTGACGATGCGTGACTTAAGGTCAGGCAGGTGTAAGTATTTTTTGTTTGTTTCTTCCAATCTTGTTCGGCTAAGCTGGTCAAATAGGATGTTTTTTATTCTTTCTTCAGATGTTATCAGTGCAGCTCCGGTAAGCTCATAAGCTTCTTCATTTTTTAAAGTTATCTTACCGGTCTCAACAATTTTGTTATCATCGATAACTTCTATTTGACGATATTGAATGGCTTGGGGGTGAGTGGGGGCGATATTTGCAATTTTTTCGTAATTCGGTTGCTTTAAATCAAGTATTAGTGCATTTTTATCGGCAATATCAGGAAATATCCCGTTCGCCATGCTTTGAAAATTAGTTGGATCAATCCAATATACCTTGCCTTGTTTGCTAGTTACTTTTAGTAAAGCATGATTGAATGCTGCGTAGTCAGGTAGTGAATCAGGGTAAAAATTGCCCCTTCCTCTTCTTGCCAAGATGATTTGTGCTTTATAGCCAAGCCGAGTCAAGATTGCTGCTGTGGCTGCCGAGAAATCTTTACAGTCACCCAGTTGGGTTTGATTGATTTTGTCCAAGCTGCGCGGAATAAAAGCTCCCTTTATGGTGCGCCAGTCACCCAGGTATTGAATCCTGTTGTTTAGTAGGGCGGTTACGGTGTTTATTTGGTCCACTTCATCTTTTTTTTGTTCAGCTAAGATGGCTATCTGTTCAAAGTCTTTGGGTAGTGATTGAGTGAGGACTTTCGCATATTGTTGGCTCCACCTAGTAGCTAGATCTTGCCAGTTGTTTAAACTGGATACCGAAACCCAAGTCAAGTATTTATCGTTTAGTACATTGGAATGTGGTTCATCTATAACCCCTTTGTATATAGGTTTGATTAAAGTGATTTCCAGGTTGTGTAAGTTGTCGGCAGCATCTTTGGTAATATTTAAGGTGCGTTGAGGATCGTTGATTAACAAGTGAAGGGGGATTTGGGAGTGTAGTTTAATTCTTGCCTTATCCAAAAATTCTCCGTCACCAAAGTAAAACACCGAGGCATAAAATTTATCTAGCGGTACCTCGCTTGTTATGACGTCGTACTTTAAGAAAATTTTTGCGCCAATTTCTGCTTTAGGAAAAGCAAGCAAAACTTGCCGCATTTGATCAAAGCCGTTGTGGGCGCTAGCAAGCGGTTTGTCTTCGATTAAATTTTTATCAAGCTTATACTCTTTGCCTTTATAAATTGTTTTGGCTTCTAGAATTTTTATTTTAGTGCTAACACCATTATATTGTAGGGCGTAGTTGGCGGCTAGATTGCGGCCTGGTTCTTTTAATATTTCGAATTGTACTGTTTTGAGTTCTTTTGTTGTGCCATCGCTGTTAACGGTGATTTTGTTTTGGAGCGATACCTTAATTGGCGCATCTTCGAAGCTCGCCCATCTGGCTTGAGCTGCAGTTGATACGATGGTCAGGAATAGTAGGTGTAAAAATAACTTTTTCATGGGTCTTTATGGAATTAATGTATCGGAATATACCTTTTTTAAGATCATGCTACAAGAAGTTGGCTATTGTCCGTGAGCAATGGCCATGATTCAAAAATTGTTTAATATTTTGTTAAGTACCAATCCACCTCGCATTGGTGCACCTGAGAGATAAATTTACTCCACTCTTTTCTTTGTGAATCGATAAAATGGTTAAAAATGTGATCTCCTAATGTGCTGCGCATCAGGGAATTCTTTTCTAGTAGGTCGGTTGCTTCCCCTAAACTTGCCGGGAGGGATTTGATTTTCAAGCGAGCGCGTTCGCGTTCGCTCATACGATAAATGTTCTTATCTATTGGTTCGCCTGGATCGATCTTGTTTTCGATGCCATCTAGACCTGCGGCGAGCATTGCTGCCAAAGCTAAGTAGGGATTGCATGCTGGATCGGGCATGCGTAATTCCGCGCGTGCGTTAATTCCTCGTTGGTCGGGGACGCGTATCAGCGGGGAGCGGTTGCGTTGTGACCAAGCAAGGTGAGTCGGCGCTTCAAACCCGGGTACCAGTCTTTTGTACGAGTTAACCAGTGCGTTGGTGATGGCGCAAAAAGAGCGCGCATGTTCAAGCAAGCCGCCAATATAATTTAAAGCTAGGGCAGATAATTTATATGGCTTTTTGGCATCGTAAAATAGATTTTCTCCGCTGATATTAAATAAACTTTGGTGTATGTGCATTCCTGAGCCATTGATGCCAAAGATTGGTTTAGGCATGAAAGTAGCGTGTAAACCAGAGTCTAATGCCACTTTACGTACCACGAAGCGAAAAGTTGCAATTTTATCAGCAGTGGATAGGGCATCCCCATATTTAAAATCAATTTCATGTTGTCCTGGGGCTACTTCGTGATGTGCGGCTTCAACTTCAAAACCGATTTTCTCTAGCACCTGAACAATAGTGCGTCGTGTTTCTTCGCCCTTATCAACGGGGGTTAAATCAAAATAGTTTCCGGCATCATGGGTATGTGTGGTTGCTTTACCGCTAACGTCGCGTTCGAACAAGAAAAACTCGGCTTCAGGCCCCGCATTCATGATAAAACCCTTGGTGTGTGCTTTTTCGCACATGCGGCGCAATACTGAGCGGGGGCATCCTGGAAAGTGGCTGCCATCGGGTTTGTAGATATCACAAATCAAGCGAGCAACTTTTCCGCCGCGTTCGTCCCAGGGAAAAATGGTCAGGGTTTTGTAGTCTGGGACTAAAAGCATGTCTGATTCTTCGATGCGCGCGAATCCTTCGATAGAGGAGCCATCGAATAAGACTTTCCCGTCCAGGGCTTTGCTGAACTGGCTGGTTGGTACCTCAACATTCTTGTTGTGCCCCATGATGTCGGTAAACCACAGGCGCAGGTAAGCCACTTTTTCTTTTTTTAGTAAATTTAGAATTTCATTTTTGTTCATGAGGGTTCTCGGTTATTGTTAAAACCCCAGTGGTTCTGGATTTTTGTATAAGCATATCGGCGCAAAACGCAAAAAACAACTATCGCTTATTGAAATAATAGGGGCAATTTGTAAAAATGCAAGCGATAAATTACGTTTTTTGTAAAATTTTTTGTCTTAGGCTGGGTGGGTCTGCGAAAATTTTTAATTAGAGTTTTTTTGTTGTCCAAAGGTCATTGAGTTGTTTTACTAAATTATGCACATATGCTTGCATATCTTTGTTGTCCGCTAATTTGGGCAATATTACGCTCCATTCTCTTGTTATTTCGATTGGAATATTGAAAATAAATTTTTTACCGTTGACTTGTTTGATCATAAAAGGGAGACTTTTATCAATGAGTAAGTATTCACTGCTGGGGGGCATATAAAAAGCTAGCTGCATTATTTTGTGCCACTTTATTATGTCTTCTTTTTTAATATTGCAGGCTAACTCAGAATCATCTACAACATTAAGGGCTGTTCTTACTTCTTCCCAGTTTCCTTCTCGATATAGAATCTCATCTTCTAATAACTTTAAAAAAGTGCTTCTGTATTTTTGTCCGGGAATATTTTTTAATTGATCATATATTTTCCATGCAACAACTAGCTCTTCTCTTTTTTCATCGATAAATGAATGTAGTTTTTTTCCTCTAGAAAACGGGGATTTATCGCGCAAGAGTGCTTTTAAAGTGATGCCTTTGTAATGGGTGGCTTTTCTTGTGAGGATTCCTAAATACCTAATATCTGGAAAGAGAGTTCCTCTGATGAAAGAGTCAGTCTCTTGTTTGTTAAAGTGTTCTTGAGAGTTTATCCATTTTTGCGCAAGGTATGCGTGCGTTACAGGACCGGCTGCAATAATTTGAGACGCAAAAAAAAGAAAGGAGATGCAAGCAATGCATTTAACTCTCATGATTGTTTTTTATTGATCTGCAAAATATTTTTTTACAATTTTATCGTAAGTCCCATCCGCTTTGATTTTAGCTAAGGCTCGGTTCAAGGTGGTAAGCAATTTGGTATTGCCCTTTTTTACTGGGATACCATAGCCCATGCCTAGAGAAAATGCTTTGTTATACTCAGGTAGATCAATTAAGCGGAACCCCTTGTTTCCTTTTTGTTGCATCCAGTAATGAAGCAAGGGTGTATCTGCAATTACAGCATCAAGTTTTTTTGATTTCAAAGCAGCCAAAGCATCGTATTCGTTGATGAATTCATTTTTTTCAATGTCATAGCTGTTAGAAACATCTAGATATGAAACGAAGTTAGAGCCAGCGGTAACCCCAATTTTTTTGCCCTTAAGATCCTTGTTTGAGGATGTAAAACTTGAGTTTTTGCTAGCAATCAGACTCGCAGTACTTGGATAGTAGCTATCAGTAAAGTCCATATATTTTTTGCGAATCGGAGTAATAGTAAATCCTGATATCCATGCATCGCATTTGCCTGACTCCAAATCCGCAGCAATTGTGGTGATCTCTTTTTGAGGAGCAAATATGCATTTAGATTTTGTTTTTTCACACAGCGCTTTTGCTAAATCAATATCTAGTCCACCCGTTATTTTATTACTAGTATCTGCCATAACAAATGGGGCAACTCCTGGCGATACACAAAACTTAATCTGCTTTGGTTTTGCTAGAGCATTGGAAGTTGTAGCAATTATTAAACTGAAACAGATAATTAAGAGTTTTTTCATAAGTTCCTTGTAATTAAAGGTCGCTGATTTACCTCAAGTTTACCATTATTAACGTTTATGCAAAGTAATTAATATCTATTCGTCTTTACTTATTACTGTTATGCCTTTGTATTTTTGAGGTATTTTAAATTTTGTGCCAGCCATGTCTTGATAGAATTGATCCAGTTTTTTGGTTGGAACCACGATGTAACAAAGCTTGTTTCGCGTTTCTTGTAGAAACTCATCTTTTGACAAAAACCATGGTTTTGACTGAGGTAATCGGGAACCGTAATGTAAATCACTACTCTGGCTATCTATAATTTTGAGACAACTATTCGTATAAAAGGCGATGGCCGAGATATTCTCGAAGTCTTGATATAAATAAATTGAGCTGTTTTGCCCGTTTTGAGTTAAATAGGTTCCAGCATTAGCTGCTGAAATATCTTCGCTGATTGATTTAAGGATCATGGTTGCTGCAAAGGCGATAGGTATGATCAACCCAGCAAATGCAACCGCTGCCACCTGGGGGCGGCGGATAAAAATCAAAGAAATTATTGCTGCTATTAAGCTATACACGACAATTGCTGCAATCGTTTTTTGAAACCCAATTAGCGCTGGTGAACTCGATACAAAAGTTATAAAAATCAGCAATATAGACATTGCTATGGTCAGCAAAAAGACAGCAATTAAAACATTGAAAAATCTTTGATGTTTACTTTCATAAAAAGAATTTAGTTTAACGCTGAGAATAATAGTAAGAGCTGGTATGCCAACGACCATGTAATAGTTAGCTTTGGCGCTTGAGAATGAGAAAAATGCAAGTGGTATTAACAGACAACACCAGCTAAAGCGCAGCAGTTTTTGGGTCGCAGTAGATTTGTTTTTATTTCGTAGAAAAATTAAGGGGATAAATAAAGACCATGGAAATAGATAGATCAGAATACGTGGCAGGTAATAATAAAGTGGTCCGTGGTAGTAATCGTGTGGCTCACGTAGATCAAGGAAGCGCAAAAAGTGTTCGCCGATAATATAATTCCAGAAGAATCCCTTATGTTGGATAATTGCTGCGATATGCCAAGGCAGTACAGTTGCTAAAAATAAAACCATTCCTGGCCAGTCAAGGGCGAGGCGCACTTGTTTCCAAAAGCTTTTTTCCCAAAGTAAAAAAGAGCCAAAACTACCGCCAACTAATACTATTGCTATCAATCCCTTAGTTAAGATGGCGCATCCTAGAAGGACGTAACCTATTCTTAAGGCGATTATTTTATTGGTTTCATACCAATAAAATAAGCAAAAAAGTGTGCTACTCACAAGAAGAGTCAGCAGCATATCAAAATAGACCATGCGGGCAATGATGCTGATGCCGATGCTTGAGGCAAAGATTAGGGTGGCGGTAATGCCGATTTTGGATTGCTTGATTTTATTAGTGAAAAAAAGCAAAGCTATGCAGAGCAGGGCAGCGCTGGTTGCAGTGACAAGTCGTGCGGCAAAAGCGGTGAATCCAAATGCCGAAAAACTAAGCGTCAGCAGCCAGTAAAGCATGGGCGGCTTTTCAATATAAGGAACACAATTTAAATGAGGAATGACAAACTGTTTATTAAGCAGCATGTGTTTGGCAATGCTGGCGTATAGTCCTTCGTTATTGTTTAATAAAGGATAGCTGCCTAAAGCAAAATAAAAGCTAAAAAAAATTATTATGGCTAGTATTAAATACCAAGAGAGATTTTGTGGGTTTTTATTAATGGGAAGCATAATTTACTAGTCTAAAAAGTTTTTTGCATCCAATGCAGCCATGCAGCCAAAGCCCGCAGCAACTACTGCTTGGTGGTAGTTTTGGTTAGTGACATCGCCGGCGGCAAAGACGCCAGGAACGTCGGTTGCGGTTGCAGCGCCATGGCCGATTTTAATATATCCCTGATCCATTTCTAATTGGTCAATGAAAATTTCGGTATTGGGTTTGTTCCCAATGGCGATAAAAATCCCGGCTACTTCTACCTCTTTAGTTGAATCTGAGGCAACACTTTTAATTCTTATGCCGGTTACGCCATGTTCATCACCCAATATTTCATCAACGACATGGTTTAATTCAAATTTAATATTAGGTGAGCTTTTTAACTTTTCAATCATGATTGGTTCAGCGCGAAAGCTATCACGCCGATGAATGATTATTACTTCAGTGGCCAACTTGGCTAAATATAAGGCGTCTTCGGTTGCGGTATTCCCGCCGCCGACAACAACAACCTTTTTGTTTTTGTAAAAAAAGCCATCGCACACAGCGCAAGCAGAAACGCCGCGGCCCATATATTTTTGTTCTGACGGAATTCCTAAATATTTTGCTGCGGCTCCCGTGGCTATAATTAAAGCATCGCAAGTGTACTCGTCATCGCCTTTTAGGTTAAAAGGTCGGCTTGCTAAATTTACTTGGGATATGTTGTCGAGAATTATTTTAGTGCCGAAATGTTGTGCTTGTTTCAGCATTTTTTCCATAAGAATCGGGCCTGATATTCCTTCAGCCTCCCCTGGCCAGTTTTCAATTGTAGAGGTTTTTGTAAGTTGTCCGCCTTGTTCCAATCCGGTAATAATGACAGGTTCTATGTTTGCTCGTGCTGCATAAATGGCTGCAGTGTAGCCAGCTGGCCCTGAGCCAAGAATAATGAGCCGATGATGTTTGGGCATATTCATGATTTTTTAATTCTAATTTAAGGTATAGGGGGATTATAGGTAAAAGTCGTTGTGAAGTAAAAGAGATTACTTGCGTTATGAGTATTTTGATCTTGAGCTACATAAACTATACATCGCTCGACGATATTGTGTTGGGGATGCCACCTTTGTGGGCTCGCATTCGACATCTGTGTCTCATAGCGAGAGATGCAGGTGCTGCATAGTTTGGTATGGACGTGTATACCGGATGGCTTATAAATTATTAACAAAGTTTTAATTATGGTGCCCGTTTTTTGTTGTGTAAGCGCCATAATTGCTTATAATAGCTCATGATTATTTTTTTAGATTCTGATAAAATAATTTATCAATATAATCAGGCGGCTACAACGGCTTGATTGATTTGTGAATTTTTGAGATAGAAATTTGTATCAAGCTAACCATAAAAAACAAGAAGAGCCTAACAAACACAAATTAGCGCGGTTAATCCGAGAGGGGATTTTAATTATTACCGCCGGTGTTGCTATTTTTCTATTTTTGGCGCTGATTTCCTACCATACTGCCGATCCTGGTTGGTCGCGTACTGGTGTTAGTACAGTCGTTGCTAATATTGGAGGTTATGTTGGCGCTTGGTTTGCAGATGTTTTGCTATGCGCTTTTGGTTATATGGCCTATATTTTTCCTTTGATGCTGGTTTATGCTGCTTGGTTACCATTTTCGCCATATTCTCGGGATGATATTAGTCAAATACTTTTTATGTTGCACAGTTTCGGTTTTTTTGTGGTGTTGCTTTCTGGGAGTGGTTTGGCTAGCTTGCACTTAAGCGCTGGTATTATGCCATTTGGATCTGGTGGGGTTTTGGGGGATTTGTTTCAAAGTGGAATGGTGAATATTTTTAATCCCGTGGGTGCCAATTTAATTTTAGTTGCTTTGTTGCTTTCTGGTATTACGCTTTTTACTGGTTTGTCGTGGTTGGTAGCAATCGATACTCTTGGAAAATTAATTTTGAATTTAGTGGATTTTATTGGTGGTCAGGTTTTGCAAATAACACATTTTGAGCCAAGCAAAAAGAAGGCCACCAAGTTTGAACCTAAGATCTCATCAGTAACGGTTGATGAGTCAAAAGAAGAAAGTCTAGAGGATATCAAAAAGCCTGTTATTCTAACGTCTCCTCAGATAAAAACCAGTGTGCGAGCTGAGCGTGAACGTCAAGCGACTTTGTTTGATCCAAATTTAGAAGGTTCGTTGCCACCGCTGTCTTTGTTGGATCAACCGGAAAAAACCGAGGGCGTCAATTATACAACCAGCGAGCTTGAGGAAATGTCGAGGAATGTCGAGCTACGTTTGCGCGATTTTGGTATTGAAGCACAAGTTGTTGCGGTTCACCCCGGACCAGTGGTAACAAGATTTGAGTTACAACTAGCCGCCGGAACCAAAGCCAGCCGCATTACAAGCTTGGCCAAAGATTTAGCTCGATCGTTATCAGTTATTAGTGTTCGGGTTGTTGAAATTATTCCAGGTAAATCCGTGATTGGGTTGGAACTACCAAATATAAATCGTGAAGTAGTTAGATTAAGAGAGATTTTGTCATCACAGCAATATGAACACGCGCGCTCACCTTTGGCACTTGCGCTTGGTAAGGACATTGCCGGGCATCCTGTAATCGTTGATCTTGCAAAAATGCCGCATTTGCTGGTTGCTGGAACTACCGGTTCAGGAAAATCTGTATGCCTTAACGCTTTGCTTTTGAGTTTGCTTTATAAATATACGCCCAAAGATGTGCGCATGATTTTGATTGACCCGAAAATGCTCGAGCTTTCAGTTTATGCCGATATTCCCCATCTGCTTACCCCAGTTGTTACCGACATGAAAGAAGCTGCTAACGCATTGCGGTGGTGTGTTGCAGAAATGGAGCGGCGTTATAGATTAATGGTTACCCTGGGTGTGCGTAACATTTCTGGTTATAACCATAAAATTCGCGAAGCACAAGCCAAAGGCGCGCCATTGCTTGATCCGCTATGGCAGGATGGTGATGGCAGTGAGCCAGGGGAGTTGCAAGAGTTGCCATATATAGTCGTAATCGCTGATGAATACGCCGACATGATTATGGTTGTGGGCAAGAAAGTTGAAGAGCTGATTGCGCGAATTGCTCAAAAAGCACGTGCCGCTGGAATTCATTTGATTTTAGCGACGCAGCGGCCATCAGTTGATGTGATCACCGGATTAATTAAAGCTAATATTCCAACGCGAATTGCCTTTCAGGTTTCATCCAAAATTGATTCGCGTACGATTTTAGATCAATCAGGTGCGGAGCAATTATTAGGGTTTGGTGACATGCTTTACTTGCCGCCAGGTACTGGAATCCCAGTGCGTATTCACGGTTCGTTTGTGGTGGATGAGGAAGTGCACCGTGTTGTTAAAGATATCAAACGTCGTGGGCAACCTGAATATATTGAAGAAATTCTTGATGGTAGTGTTGGGCCAATTGTTGGTATTGATCCCGAGGCTAATAATGAATTTTCTGATGCGGAGCAAGATCCGCTTTATGACCAGGCGGTTCGCATTGTTACCGAATCGCGCCGAGCTTCAATTTCTAACGTCCAACGTCGTTTGAAGATTGGTTACAATCGTGCCGCAAGACTTATTGAGGCAATGGAAGCGGCTGGCATCGTTAGTCGTATGGAAACCAATGGTAATCGAGAGGTTCTGGCTCCACCACCAGCAGAGTAACCCCGAGCTGGTAGCCGTTGGTATTTGGCATGCGAATATTTTGTCTTGAATTGCTATTTCGCTCCTTCGGAGCTTGGGTTTGTATATGCCAACCTTAACCCAGGCCTGCGCCGCAAAAAAACGCGGCTTAGCCTGGGCTGGTGAAGCCTATAGCTCCTTCGGAGCATAATTGATTATTTTATTTGGGTTTTGGGGTAGGTGAGGGCTATATCGAGGCAGAATTGTTATTTTGTTTTTTTTTGGATCATTTTGCGGAGCATTTAAAGAGACAGTTGCAATCCTAACTTAAAAAATAATTAATAGCTCCGCAGGAGCAAAAGGGTTCACCAGGCTATCCTGGGTTGGGATTGCGTCATAGCGACAATATGGTTTGGTATGCTTCAAATAATAAATCCAGCTCCGCAGGAGCAAAATGCTTCACCAGCCCAGCCTAAGG
>CAZMGW010000016.1:0-4264 GCA_964565935.1 uncultured Coxiellaceae bacterium | reverse complement strand
ACCGCAGGGCTGGGGGAGATGCGGAGATTAAATTGAAAGCTCTGAAAGAGCGAAATAAGAAAATAATTCAAAAAATATCTAGTTCAGGAGTGTTGTAATGAAATTTAAGTTTATTATATCCGCCATTTTTTTCTATAGCACCATTGCCGTTGCTGCGTCTATGCAAGCGTCAGCTGATGAATTGGCGCAGTTGTTAAACGATACTCACACCATGCAAGCAACTTTTGAGCAGTTTGCGGTGAATAGTAAGGGCGTGCAGGTGGGGCAGAAGACTACCGGTTTGATGATGCTTGAGCGTCCGGGTAAATTTCGTTGGGAGACCAAGCAGCCTAGCAGCCAATTGATTATTATTAATGGCGCCAAACTTTGGGTTTACGATATTGATTTGGAGCAGGTGACCAAGCGCAAAATGGATTATCAAAGACCTGGAAACCCCGCGATGTTACTAAGCGGTAGCACGGCAACGCTAAAACAAATGTTTAAAATCACTAAATTGAAAAAGCCGGGCGAGGGCATTTGGTTCGAACTGAAACCTAAAAGCAAAAACAGTGACTATAAGTGGTTGAGAATGTGGTTTATCAAGGGATTGCCAACTGCGATGTATGTTTTCGATAATCTGGGTCAGCAGAGCGAGATCCATTTTGCTGATGTTGTGGTTAATGCAAAAATTCCTAAAGACAAATTTATATTTGTTGCTCCAAAGAATGTGGATGTCTTGGATGAGGAGCAAGAATAATGCTAAAAAAACTCATAAAATCGATCTCGTGCTTCATTTTTCTAATAACGCTTTCCGCATGTACCGTTGGTCCGCCAATTACCCTGTTTCCCATAGAAAAATACGATCAAAATATTGATCGTTGGATACCACCCACAGACCCTGACTATTACAAACCCTTGATAGAAGCCGGTGTGCAAAAAAAGCGCCTGCAAGAATATTATAGACACTATTATGCGACTGATGCCAAATCATTGTCACCTTGGGGTCCGGCCTATGTTAATAAGCTATTGCCAAAGGTGCAACTAGAAGAACGGCAAGAAATCAATGCCCACAGTAATAAAGGAAAAACCGATCCAGAAAAAATTGGCTATGGCGAAAACTTCCGTCCATATTCAGCCAAGTGGATTGACGACATTGCTGTCAACATGAATGTAAAACGATTTGCTGAACCAATTAAATTTAAATTTAGCAATCGTGGAATAGCTGTCAGAAATTTAAACGCTCGCATTTTACCCACCAACGATGTTCATTTTAATGATTTTATGTTGCCGGGACAGGGATATCCTTTTGACAATTTACAGGATTCTTCGATTTGGGTTGGGACTCCTGTTTATATTGTGGGTAAGACTTTGGATCAGCAATGGTCGTTGGTTATAACCCCTGCTTTTATGGCTTGGGTAGAAAGTGATGGTGTCGCTACAGTGAACAAAAAATTTGTTGCTTTATGGCAAAAAAGGGCCAAGCAAAAAATGGTGGCGATTACTCGGACGAATGTGAGTGTTTTTGATGCCAACAAGCAATATCGGTTTAATGCTTATGTCGGTACGGTATTTCCAGGGAAAAATTGCACCAAGCAAGGTTGTACTATTTTGATTCCGGTCGCAGATGCATACCATAACGCGCACACCATGGAGGCAAAAGTTGAAAGTAAAGATGCGGTTGTCATGCCGCTGAGTGCTACACCGCATAATTTTGCAAGGATTATCTCGACATTACACGGCCGGCCTTATGGTTGGGGCAATATGTATTTTTATAATGATTGTTCTGCTGAGCTAAGAAGTATTTATACCCCCTTTGGTATTTGGCTACCAAGGAACTCTGCGTCTCAGGTGAGGGCGGGGCGCATGATTGATAAAAGTTCGTTAGATATGAAAGGGCGCTTAAATTATTTGATGGCGAATGGCAAGAAGTTTACAACCATAATTTATATTGATGGTCACGTTATGCTGTATATAGGTAAATATCCCAATCTTGCTTCAGATCCAGGAAAATTGACGGCGGTGATTTATCAAGATAAGTGGGGTTTAAAACCCAAGGATAACAGCTATCGTGCAGTTATTGGTAAGTCAGCTTTTTTACCGATGCTGGAAAAATACCCAGAAGACTCAAAATTAAATTCTTTAGCTGGTGAAAAAAACTTTAAAGTGGCTTATTTAGATGAGCTGCCTAACTAACTGCAAATCCGGTAGCCGCAGGCTAAAGCCTATCTTACTGCCGGCTCCAACATCGCAATCGTTCCCTTCTCAGCATCTATAGTGACCTGGGTCCCTTCAGGAAGAGTAAATATTTGGCTGTCATGGCCAATCATAGATCCGTACCATGCGGGAATGCGGAGAGGAAAAATATGATCATTCAACACTTGTTGGAGGGTCAGCGAGCCACAAGAGGAGTTGTTTTTTGGGGTACAACCAGTGCATTTGCCAAACACAAACCCAGCGATGCGATCCAATACCCCTGCAGTTTTAAGCTGAGTTAGCATTCTATCTACTTTGTAAATATCCTCGTCCACATCCTCAACGAACAAAATCGCGCCATTAAATTTGGGGAGGTATCTGGAGCCAAGCAAGGAGGTTATCAAAGTCAAGCTTCCTCCTAAAAGCTTGCCAGTAGCTTTGCCTTTTCTGATGGTCATAATGCGGTTTTTGGTATGGATTAAATCGTCTTCGGCTTCGACGGGGTTGGAGAATGTTATTTTATTGGCATCAAATAAAAGCTGTTTCATGTATTTGGTTGTATAGCCAGTCCAAGGTTGAGCCGCCATTGGACCATGGAAAGTCACAAGACCAGTTTTGGCATTTATTGCCAATAACAATGAGGTTATGTCGCTGTAACCCATAATGATCTTTGGGTTTTGTTTGATGGTTTTATAATTAATTAGATCTAAAATGCGATTGCTCCCCCAGCCGCCCCTGATAGCAAAAATTGCCTTAACCTCTGGATCGGCAAACATTTGATTTATGTCATGAGCTCGATCTTCATCTGTGCCAGCAAAATAGCCATAGCGCTTATATACGGATTTACCCACTTTGACCTTCAAACTTAGCGCCTGAATTCTTTCAATAGCATATTGAATTTGAATGTTTTCCGGGACTCTATAGCCGGGGGCGACTAGGCCAACAGTATCTCCAACATGGAGCTGCGATGGCAGAATTGTTTGAATTTTGTTAGTTTTTGCCACAGTTGTTAAGCTGCAAAATAGTAAGCAGCTGACAATGGCGAACGCAATTTTTTTCAGGGTTGAGTTCATATTATGAGGTCTCTTTTTTGGTTCAATAATTAGTTCAGATTTAATCTGAGTGTAAGCTGAACTTAAAACTTTGCGCCGCAACCAAATCCTTCTCATCATTAACCTCCACGGTTTTTTCTTCGGTTAAGCACACGCGGATACGATAACCGTGTTCTAACGCGCGCAGTTGCTCCAAGGACTCAGCTTTTTCCAATGGGGTTTGCGACAGATTGCGATAAATCATTAAAAAATCTCGGCGAAAAGCATAAAGACCTATGTGGTGATAGGTTGGGGCAGAGGCTTTATCACCACTTTTGAAATATGGGATTGGTGAGCGCGAAAAATAAAGCGCATCGCCATTTAACGCCGTAATCGCTTTAACGATACGGGGGTCTGAATACTCGGTTTCTAGATCTAATTTGCGCGCTAGAGTGGCCATTTCCGGTTTATCGCCTGCCAAATAGGGAGCAACTAACTGCTCTAACATTTTGGGTTTAATAAAAGGCTCATCTCCCTGCAAATTAATAACGATGTCCATGTCAGGATATTTTTCGGCGACAGTAGCGACCCGATCTGACCCAGTTTGCAAGTCGGCGCTGGTCATCTCGACATTGCCATCGCAAGCTTTAATTACAGCAGCAATTTCTTCGCTATCGGTTGCGACGACGACTTTGGTGATGATCGAACACCTACTTGCGTTCTCGTACACCCATTGCACCATTGGCTTGCCCTGGATTGGGATGAGCGGTTTACGTGGGAGTCTGGTTGATTGGATTCTACTAGGTATGACGCAGAGTATTTTCATATGATTTAATTGGCGATATGGTGGCCAGAGACAGAATTGAACTGTCGACACAAGGATTTTCAGTCCTCTGCTCTACCGACTGAGCTATCTGGCCTTTCGTTGCCTGTTGTGGCTTGCATCGTAACTGCTTAATTCGCCAAAGTCAATTTGCGGGAGTTTTGCGGGAGCTACGCTCCCATAAAGCCCACTACCAGGACAAAATGGAGTCGCCGTTAACTCGTTAAACATTTAGGCC
>CAZMGW010000015.1:0-28853 GCA_964565935.1 uncultured Coxiellaceae bacterium | reverse complement strand
GTAGAAGCAAAAACAGTAAAGGGAACTTCTCCATATAGACTAATATAAACTGATCCAGACACATCATTCTTGGCTGTATATAATCCGGTCGGACCATTGATACTTTGTATTTTATCTGCCTTGACCAATACGCGATTAATGTCTCTATTACTTAAAACCACATTTACCTGCTCATTATCGGCAAAAGATTTTTCGATAACGCCGCTTTTTACATCTGTGGTTTTCAGAGTTTTTATAGTGTTTTTTGGGAGGGGATCAGCATACACCGCGATCCTCCTCCCCACTTTTGTAAAGTTCGTTTCTTTTATTTCTTCTATTTCTTTTATTTTTTTTGTTTTTTTTGTTTCTTGTGTTTCTTCCCGTGCTTTTGCTTCTTTTACTTCTTTTGCGTCTTTTATTTCTTTTGTTCCTTCTGTTTGAGGCTCTAAAGGCTCCATACGATCTTTATTGTCGGCTTTATTTATCTTATTTGTGCTGTCCGGAATGTTTTTTGGATTTTCTGGAATGGCAGAAACCACTACATTTTCTTTGATAGGATCTTTTTTATTAATATCCTTATCAATATCTTCTGCAAAAACCGCACCGGGTAATAAAACCAACAAAAAATACGCCACAAAAACCGTTGTTTTAAGACTGGTGTTAAGAATATTGGTTAACATTGTTCCTCTCGTTCTATATTTCTTTTGTTTTTTCTGTTTTTTATACTCTTTATGTTTTTCATTTTTTTATTTAGTTTGTTTTCTAACTTTTTGGCTTTTTTTCGTCTTCTGCTTCTTTTGTTTTTTCTATTTGCTCTGCTTCTGTAACCGCCACATCAGAAAACGACAATACTTTTAAAACTCCTGCTCTATAACTAAACCTCAAGATGTAACTTTTCTTGACCGGAGCTAAAGCTAAGCTCCCCACCCAATGCATTAACGATCCTTTTATCGAAACACTTAAATCTTTAGTGTTAGGAATGATTTCTTCTAAATAAAAAACAGAAGAAATATTTTGCTTTGTTACCGCCTGTTTCTCTTTACTTAAAATTCCCACAAACTCGTGATAAAACAGCGGATCGGTATATTGCAAAATAATGTTGTGATTTTGATTTATATTGGTTGGGGTTATATTCAACCGTTCGTTAACAAAAAATAGCGCCATTTGACACAAATAACTCGCATCAACTGTTACATCTGAAACGGTAAAAGACCGACTGATTTCTGTAGGAACTATGGTTCTTTTTTGGTGTAAAAAAGACCAACCCACTAACCACACCAAAAATATGTTCGAAATCAATAGTCCAATACTTATCAAAAGCAGATAATGCAATCTGCCGGATAATGCTTGTAATTTGTTTTGTGCGGCTGGATATTCCATTTTTTTATGTTTTTATTTTCTATATCTATTTTTTATAAGTTCTTACTTCCAAGTTCTATTAGTCCAAACCCTGGTCCGCCTAACTCAACCAATGCCTGGCCGACGATGGCGGGGTTTTAACAAACAAAAAACCCTGTAAGTAATGCAAGGGCAGGTGCCAATACAACAAATACAAAAACCATCCTGGTCCTTGCCCTTTCTTAAAGTATCTAATTGCAAACCAAACCATTGCTGCTAATGCAAAACCCGTAATTAGACTTCCGAAAAAAAAGCACAAACCAACTGTTACAACTATCGGGATAAACTCATCCAGAGTTAAACCAACATATCTCTTTGGTTCGTCAATCTTTTTACAGATAAAGTATTTGTTTTCGTTAGCCATTTTGGGGGGTTCTCTTAGACAAACACCCAGTGAGCTAATGCAAAGGTCATAAACAATGCGAGAATTACGATACCTATTACTGCGCTGGGATGTTTGGTTTTATGCCACGCATAACCACCCGCTACGATTTCTGATGCATAAAGCAGTTTGATAAAGGCCGAACCCGTACCAAAATTATCCTTTACCGAACTCATTACTCCTACTAGTTCATCTGCTGCAAAAACAGAAGCAGAACAAGAAAAACCAAGAACACCTAAAAACACCCAACCGATTAGAACAAGATTTAAATATTTATTTTTAAAAACATTTAAACTATTTAAAAAAACATTACCGCAGGACTTTAGACTTTTATATCGCATACCAGCTCCTTTTTATTTTTAAAGTCCCCCCGCTCTTTTGTATTAATTTCTACTAATAAACCTCCGATATCTAACTAAAAAATCAACCAATCTTTATTAAAGATCGGCTTAAGTTTTCCAAAAAATAGGTTTCATCACCCAATGACGCTCGACTACCAGTAACATAAACCTGCTTCGCCTTCTCCACATCACCAATCAGTACTGGAGGATCATATCCATAACCACATAAACTATTTTGCCGCTCCGTAATCCCAATAAAATACTTGGGATGACGTATGGGTTTTTTAACAACATAACCCCGATAACGCTCTTGGAACTCTTTGCCAACAAAAGGCAGTTGCTCATCTTTAGTTAGACATAATTTCTGCCAGCCGCTCATATCTTCAATAACCGCATGAATCAAAACATCATCAAAAACAACGCTTGAGTAACTACCGGGCCTCTGAATAGCAGAAATCACCTTGGTCCACGCATGTAAAGATTGATTGTGTGAAGTACCGTCCATTGCCATAATAATGTCAGCTGGTTTCGGCAAGTATCTACCAACATCAGGATTGCCAAGGTGACGATAGAAAGCCTTTTGTACTTCTTCAAATTTAAACTCTTTAAGCACATACCAATAAATGTCTATCGTTTCCGAATTAAATGATTTGCCATAGGTTTCACCAATACCGATAAGCAGTATCGCAAACCTTGGCGCATCTTGATCATTCATTCGCATACCTCGTATTTCTCATAGTATTTGCCGATTCATTGTGTTTCTTAGCAATCCACTCCTTCGCAACCTGTGCATTAGAAGCCAATCTTCGCTTCGCTTCAGTTTGAGGCTTTGGAGGGTTATGACAATTGTGAATAAACTTGTCGATATGATCCGCATCACGCAAAATGACGTCCAGTCCAGTGTAATACTCGCCTTGCTTATTATCCCCAGTGTAAAACGGTGTACGAAAACACCCAGTAATCGCATAACACAAATCCTCAACACTGTAACCCCACCCCAAAGCTTTCTGAATCAAGGTTTGGCGTTTGAAATCAAGCTTGGCTCTCGGGTGTTTCATTACCTTCTTCCAATGCTCAAACACGGCAGCTATAGAATCGGCAACGCTGTTTTGTGAATTAATTTTTTTAATTTTTCTAAAATTTTTTGATGTTAATTCTGACATTGGAATTGATACTGAAACCAACTCTGATTCTGATCCTGGTCCTGGTTCTAGCCCTGATCCTAATCCTGACTCTGGCTCTGGCTCTGGCCCTGGTCCTGGTTCTAGCCCTGATCCTAATCCTGACTCTGGCTCTGGCCCTGGTCCTGGCTCTAATCCTAATTTTGATTCTGACGCCAAATTTAAACTAGCCAAAGTAATTGGAGGATCAGTTTTTTCAACTATTTCGTTTTTGTCGCCTTTGTCGACCCTGTCGACTTTTTCGATTCTTTTGTTGTTTTCTACCGGCCCAGACTGAATAACCTGCTGTTCCAGCTCTTTCGGCTTTTCTAAAAACAAAGGATTTTTATCAGGTGAATTTTTATTCCGTCGCGCTTGCGCGACAATGTTGGTATTTGGAACAGTGATTTTATTTAGATCCTTTCTTTTTTCTTTTTCTAATTCTTTCTTCTTACTTCTGTCTTCTGTATTCTTATTTCTATCTTCTATATTCTTACTTCTATATTCTATATTGCTTCGAAGGGGGTCCGAAGCCCCTTCGAAGGGGCTTAGAAGGTGGTTCGAAGGGCCTTCAGAGGGGCTAGGGAGGGACTTCAAAGCCCCTTCGGAGGGAGTTCGAAGACCCTTCGAATAGGTCACAGCAGCAAGATTTTCTTCATTTCTCGCACCACCAGACAAGTCTGATGTCACTATGGTGGTATTAGAAGTATTAGAAACGTCGGAAGCTTCAAAAACCTCAGAACAAGACTCCTCAAATGAACTAGCCTCCTTCAAAGGGGTTTCGTATGATTTCTCCTCATAAGTATCTGCGCTTTTATCTTGGGTTGGACTCTTTAAGGATTCTGAAACCCCTTTGAAGGGGACTACCTGGGGTAACCATTCTTGAACCGATTTAATATTTATATCTGCAACTAAATTTACATTTTTATTTTCGCCTGCATCTAGTACATCTATATTTAGATTACTTTTATTATTGATGCTTATATCATCGATACTTGTACTTATTACGGCTTTTCTTCTTTTATTTATTTTATATCTTTTTATTTGTACTTCTGAACGTTTTATAAAAGCTCGGGACTCAAATTTAAACTTGGCGCCATACTTATTATAAACATCCTCCAAAAACTCTAGCTGCAGCGGCAAAGAATCCCAAATTGCCTGAAGACCCATAATCCGATTATCTTTAGCACCGCCCCCTACACCAATCTGATCAAATACTAAATTACAAACCCAAACATATTGAGTTCTTGCATCATATTTACAGTAATTTACTTTATACAACTTTTTTAAAGCTTTCTTTACTTGCTCAACTGGCAATTTAAGATCACTAGATATATAAAGTAATGGCAAGTAATAAACACCCAACATATTCTGATGAGTATTGCTTTGTAAATACAGTGCCATGAGCCGACCGTCTATTCCGGCACTCAGAGTCTTCGAATTGTCATAATTTATCCAAAAATCTGAGTATAGTTTTGAAAATGATTTCATTCTTTTCTTCCAATACAAAAAAGTAACTTATAAATAGCGCACCCATCTATCAGTGTTACAAACGCAATAATTTATATCTTTAATAATTATCGTTTCTTTCACCTGCCAATCTTTTTTAAAAACATTATTCCCAGCTCCCTCATTATCCCCTGAAAATCATCGGGTAATTTATTCACAATCTCTTCCAACTTAGTAGCAACATAGACTGCTACGGCTTTATCCAATATGCCTTTACAATCAGCACGAAAATCACCAATGCTTACCTTACCCCCAGTAGCAGCATAGATCGCCAAAACCTTGTCATAAGGCAATGGCATATCATGGGTCATCCAAAAATTAAGAACTTGTTTACTAACTCCAATCCTTGTCGCTAAAGATCTTTTAGTGCCAACTATTTTTGCCGCCCTACTAATAGCATCAAAATTGTCGCTTGCAATTCTCCCGAGCTTTCCCATTTTTTGCTCTTTAGTAATAAATCATAAAAATATATTGCATTTACAATAAAATAGTTTGGATGCGGGAATCGACAAAATACGCCAAACAATTATCTTCTAAGAAAGGCACTCGTTTATGTCTCCTGTCTGTATAACGGCTCTTGTCTGTATCCACTCCTCAATCTCTGATGCCAACCAACCAACAGATTTTGCGGATAATTGTCGTTTTTTTGGAAACTCCCCATTCCTTTCAAGACGCCATCGAGTACTCTTCGACAAGCCCGTTAACGCAGACACCTGCGGTTCGCGAAGAAACTGAAAATTTTTTTGATATTGCATGATAAACCCTCCAACACTTTTTACTTTTCGAAAATGATCTACAAAAATATTTTGTTCTTGGAGAAAATTTTAATACAGGCTTGGTAAAGAGTGCTTTACTCGCAATAAAATATTTTAGGTATGCCCTTATCAACAAAACCCGCAAAGATTGTCGTCAACATTCATCAATAATTCTCATTTTTACAAGAAGCTGGACCGGCGCACGTTCCTCAACCTACAAAATAATTTATAAAAATACTCGCCTCTCTTTAAAAAAAATAATATGCAATTAGTAAAGAATTCTTTACTCACAACAAAAATCGATGAAATTAGATATCGAAAAAGGTGATTACTAGCAATTTCAGTTTTTGTATTAATTTTTGTTTAATCCACTCCAATCTTTGGTGCTAACCATACAAAAGATTTTATGAATAATTTTGTTTTTTATAAAATCATCTGCGCTTTTCGAAATGTCATCTGGTATTGTTCGATAAACTTGTTAGTGTGGATACTTATTGTTCACACAGAAGCTTAAAATCTTTTTGATATCGCACAATAACTCCCGCTTTTTACATAACAACATTGTTGAAATAAAGTTTCGGGGATGATTGCACAACAAGGGAAAAACAAGTGGGCAAACCTAAGGACAGTATATTTATATATAAATAAAAAATTAAATATGGCTAATTTAAATATACTAGTATAAAAACAGAACATTCTTAGCTTGTTTTTAGTATATAATTTCTGCACTTTCTATCTCAGATCTTTACCATGTATACCAAAAACTGGTTGCCTGCTTGATGAAACCTCCTGTAGTACCTTTGCCTCCTTCATAACTTGTTAGCAATTTATTTGTTTTTACAGATTATGCGTGTCACATATCTGGGTTTGCAAAAACCGGGGCCTTCTTATATCTACACTAGAAATTTTAATCACAATCTATAAAACATATTTATTTCCGAATAACCTAAGTTGTTTTTACTTTACAATCTTTATAAAATCGCCCGTATACTCTCAATCGATCCATTCAAACTTATACAACAACAGACTTAGATATCGCCATATACCCCCAGCTTTTGTGACTCTCAGCAAAGCCATAACTTGATAACCTTTTACAACTAACACAAAACAAAAGTCACTTGAATAATGGTGCGCATATCGTCGCCATGTAAATCAACTCATAACTCTTTTATTTTTTGATTTCTTATGTTATATTTCACATATGAATAAATTTACCCATATATGGATAATATCATCCGTTTTTGCAAATATCAATATTGTTTGGAAATTATGTAATGAATGTAATTAGCATCGCAATCAAACAAAGCTTACTAACATTGATTGGACTACACCGCATATCAGAAGCGGAATTGTGCAGACGCACCAATATCCCTCAATCCACTATAAGCAGATTGCTAAATGGATCCACCAATGACCCTCGCGCCTCTACCCTTACAACCATAGCAAAATACTTCAATGTTTCAGTAGATCAACTTATAGGGTTAAAACCAATCCCTAAAACCCTTAATACAGAAGCAATAGAAGCAACAACATTTATCCCATTGCTTTCTATGGAAGACATAAAAAATTGGGCACCACCTATTAACATCGAACAACAAAACAAATACAGACAATGGATAGAAACTGAAAGTTTTAACAAAAATTGTTTCAGTTTAAAAATTGACGACGAGAGCATGTGGCCACGATTTGCGGCAGGAACAACACTAATAGTCAATCCGATACTTAATCCAAAAAACAGGGATTTTGTTGTTTGTTATTTAGGCAAAGAGCGGAAGGTAATATGCCGACAATACCTAAGTGAAAATAATATTAAAATTCTAAAACCCATAAATCAGTCACTCTCGTCTATTAAAATTGGTAAAAATGATAGGATTATTGGGGTTGTTACTCAAGCAAGAAACGATTTTGAGGTTTCTTAACATTATACACGGAAAGATGTTTCAAATTTTGTGAAAATTTTTTACAAAACAGTTTCGATTATTCATCTCTTTTGGACAAAATATAAAGAGGCTATTTTTGTTACCTCTCATCAATATAGACTGCGATTTCTGCATTATCAAAAGCCAAAAAAACACAAACAAGTTATTGCCTCTATCCAAGTAATTATCAAAAGAATCGAGATAAAGATTTCCTTACGGTACCTAGCATCTAACAAGTTTCTCATAAAAGATATTCACCCCGTTGATGCATGTCGAATTGCTTTTATTTCATGCTTCGAAAACAATAAAGTCCCACTTGATAAACTTCCTCATCACATAAAATCTCATGATTACTCATGCCCAATAATAAAACAACAACCTCTACTAAAAATAAAATCACAATATTTTGATTCGGAAAGAAATAAAACCATATTCACCATACAATCTGTTAATGCACCCAGAAGCATCGTTATCCCAGCCGATGAGCTGGCAAAAGATCATAGTTTATTATATGAACTTGGATCTCTAAATGCCCTTACCATAGGTTTCTCCGCTAGTGAAGATTTATTGCGCATATACAATTCACCTAAAGATATAAAGAAAGACATGGATTTGAAGGGTGCCCCTCAAAATCGCCTACAGTTTTACCATGTTTTATGTATGATGTATGTCGGACTAGCACTAGCAGGCATTAGCATTGTAAGAAGAATGTTCCCATTTCATATCCCCGGCACTGAATTTATCGTGCATTTAGGTGCAGGCGTTATTTTTTTTCCACTTACTTTTTCAATACAAGACATTACAACGGAAGTTTACGGTTATAGTTACAGCAGACAAATGGTGTGGCTCGTTATTTCTATGATTTTGTTTTATGTGCTCTACACACAAATAGCAATCCACTTGCCGGTTGGCTCCGGCGATATATACAAAAACACTGCGGCGTTTACTACTGTTTATTCTACTATACCACGTCAATTATTGGCTCTTATTGTATCGATGTTAGCCGGCAATCTAGTCAATGATTTTTTTATATCAAAATCAAAAATAATTTTTGCGGGACAATATTTATGGGCCCGACTTTTGGGATCAACTATGATAGGAGAAGCAATTACGCAGATAGTGGGCGTAACTATTGGTTTTTCTGATACTTTGGATTTTTATAAATTACTGCCCAACATGCTGTTTGCCTACGGCTATAAACAACTGTGGAATGCTGCACTGATTCCTGTAATTTATATCATCACCAACTATTTAAAAAAGAAGGAGGGAGTGGATGTTTACGACTATGATATTAATTATACCCCTTTTGCCTTCAAGTTAAACAAAATCAAGTAATCCTGCGCATTCCGGTGAAATCGATCGGTTATTCCGGTCCAAATCGATCGGCGATTCCGCTTCAAACCGATCAGTGATTCCGGTCCAAATCGATCGGTGATTCCGCTTCAAACCGATCAACGATTCCGGTTCAAACCGATCAAAAAAATCAAAGCAAAACGACATCAATAATACAGCACTACTAATCCTCCAGATTTAACTTTTCAGCGCGAGATTTGCGCATAGATTCGCCTTTTAACTCTATGCGATAAGCATTATGTACCAATCTGTCTAAAATAGCATCAGCTAAAGTTTTATCTCCTATAGCTTCATGCCAAAGTTTAATCGGTAGCTGACTGGTAACAATGGTAGAACATTTTTCATGGCGATCATCTAGTAACTCCAAAAGATCGCGGCGTTGCTCGTCAGTAAGTGGCGCGATTCCCCAATCGTCCAAAATAATGACCGCAACCTTTGCAAATTGTTTCATTTTTTTATCATAGCTACCATCGCCCCGCGCCAAAGCTAATTCCGGCAGAAGTCTGGGCAAACGACAGTAGTAGACGGAGTTTCCTTCTAAGCAAGCCTTGTGCGCCAAGGCACAAGCCAAAAAAGTTTTGCCAGTACCAGTTGCTCCCACAATTAAAACATTGCGGTACGTTTTTGTCCATTGGCAATTAGCTAGTGTAAGTATAAGCTTTTTATCAATACCGCGTGATGCTCGATAGTCAATATCTTCTATCGATGCTTCTTGTTTTAAAGCTGCGTTGCGAAGCCTTGTTTGTAGTTTTCTAGTTTCACGATCACAAATTTCACAGTCAACTATTAATCCTAAACGTTCTTCAAATCCCATGCTCTCTACTTGCGGTTGATCGAGCTGGTTTTCTAATGCTTTAGCCATTCCCAATAAACGCAATTTTTTTAAACTTTCAATTGTTGGATGTATTAACATTTATTCTCCTATTCTGTTATTATTAAATCACTGTACAGGCGGAAGCGCCGATGGCAGTGACGTACCTTGGGGCGGTTAAATGCCGCCCCTCATTAACTACAAGCTACGTCTCCAAATACTTCAGGGGTTTAAGGGGACGGCTGTCCCCTTATTCAAAATAATCACCTCCTCTAACATTCTCATGTGGCTCCTTGGTTGCTGTTAGCATCTCAGATCTGCTTACTGGCACCTGATCTAAATTGTTTTTTAGAATCGACTCTACGCTTTTGTAGCTGTAGGCCCCTATTTTTAGAGCTCGGCTACATGCTGCTTCTAAACGAGGTTCACTATAGCTTTTACCGAAACGCAAAATGCCAAGACAGGCACGAAACGCTAATTGTGGGTGCTCTTTAGTGGTGATAACTTTTTCAACTAATTGTGACGTTGCTGCTCCTATCTTCTTCGCCCAATTTATGATTCTCTCCGGAGTCCATTCAGCGTATTTTTGATGTGCCCTAGGCATGTGCTCTGTCAATGTAGTATATTTCCAATGAGTGTATTCGCGCGGATGCGAAGCTATTCTTTTTGATCGATAAAAAACCTCTACTGTTTGATCGGTGAATCGCACATCCAAACTTTTCTTTATAAACGTATAAGGAACGCTGTAATAGTGCTTATCCACCACAATGTGGTAGTCTGGTCCCGGCCTAGCTTTTGACCACTCAGCAAATTTATAAGGGGTACCTGGAAGTGGTTTTAAGGCTGGCTTGTCTAATTTCTCAAATTGGCTTAGTCGTGAGCCGGGCAATTTTTGAAATGGTTGTGAATTAATTTTTTCCAACAAAACCGCTATTGCTTCATTTAACTCCTCCAAGCTAAAAAAAGGTTGATTGCGTAATTTTGCTAAAATTTGGTACTGTACAATTTGCACGCTTTTCTCGGCCAAACTTTTATCCTTTGGCTTTTTTACGCGTGCAGGCATAATTGCAAAACCATAGTAGCTTGCTAGATCATGATAAGTCGGGTTAATATCTGGTTCATAGCGATTGGCGAGGGTGGTACAATTGCGAAGATTGTCGGGGATCGCTAGTTCGGGAACACCGCAAAAATATTCCAGAGCTCGGCAATGAGATCCTATCCAATCTGGTAAAGTTTGGGTCATTGTCGCTTCTGCAAAGACATACCCAGAGGCACCAAGCACTGCGACAAAGATCTGTGCCTGATGTATACCTCCTTGCCCATCGCTTATCGGGACAGTATCTCCTGCATAGTCGATAAACATTTTTTCGCCAGCCTTATGATCTTGATGCATCCAGGTATCTAGTTGCTTTTTCCACTGCAAATAAAGTTCGCAAAAATAGCTGTAGCCCAATCCATCTGGATTTTGTTCCCTATACTCATTCCAGAGCAACATTAGCGTCACGTGCTTACGCTTCATTTCCTCGTGGATTTTAACCCAGTTCAATTCACCCCGTTCTTCTTCTGATCTCCTTCTTGGCGGCGGATAAAGTTTTTGCTCTAGCGCTTCATCATCTAAATCATTAGGCAATGGCCAACTAAACCCAGCTAAACCAGCTCTGCACAAACATTCATACACAGTGCTACTACTGATTGCTAAACTATTTGCGATCCTTTGGTTGCTATTTTTAAAAGCAAATTTTAACCGTAATATTTCTCGAATTTTTCTCATTGTTATATGACCCCTCATGTGTACCTCCAAATTTTAGTTAAATTTGAAAGTACAGCTTATTTTGGAAAAATAATCAGATTTTAAGTCTGACTTGAGGTCGTTTTTGGATTGAAATTTTTGATCGATTTGAAGCGGAATCACTGATCGGTTTGGACCGGAATCGTTGATCGGTTTGAAGCGGAATCACTGATCGGTTTGGACCGGAATCGTTGATCGGTTTGAAGCGGAATCACTGATCGATTTGGACCGGAATTTGCAAATCCCGTTTCTTTAAGTTTTTTGACCGTAGCCAATAAGTTAAAATCAGATCTATGTGCTCCTATAAAAGATAAACCTATTGGAGTTTTATCTCCAAACAATGGAACAGAAATCTGCGGTAATCTCCCAACGTTAGATATTGAATGAAGCCTAGTAAAATTGGGATACTCAGTTTTTACATCGCCATTCCTTCTGGGTGCAATGCTAGGAGTTGTAGGAATACAAAACAAATTATTTGGATACAAAAAAGAATTGATTTTATGAAATTGAATTTCTCGTTGTTTTATTGCCACATCAAGTTTAGACCTGGCAACATGGTTCCTAAGCGCAGAAAAATCAACATAAGTATTCTTCCCAAACTCTAAACGAGCACTTTCAACCCATGGACTCAAAGAATTCCATGCCTCATAACAAAATATGGTCTTAAAAGTATTTGCCCATCCTTGTTCTGAATCATAAACCTCTGCATCAATCATATTACTAGTAATTTCAACTACATCACCAATATAATTATTTTTTAATATTTCAATATAACCATAAAACCCATTCTTCAAGTCATCTTCTAGCAAATCAAAACAATCTTTTAAAACGTAAATAGTGCCAACATCATCTTCTTTTTTGCTTCCCTTAGTAAAATTTATTGGTACTAATACAGATAAAACCTTATCAATTACATCTATATCATTAGCAAAGATTCCCACAGTTTCAAAACTAGGCGATAAGCAGGAAACTCCCGCTAAAGACATAATTTCACATGATGGGCGCATACCAAAAACACCACAGTAACTTGCTGGCACTCTGATCGAACCACCCGCATCAGTACCCAAAGAAAAATCCACTATGCCCGCAGCCACCGCAGCAGCAGACCCACTTGATGATCCTCCTGGTATATGGGTTGAAAACTTGGGATTTGGAACCAGCTTAAAAAAACGATTTATGCCAGTTAAACCGCAACCTAATTCACCCATAACTGTCTTGCCGCAACAAGCTGCACCAGAATATAACAACTGATCTACACAAACGGCATTTACCACAGCTTTCGAATGGCTTTCAAGCCACAGTGGACTTCCACAACCAGATTTGTACCCACAAATATCAATGGAATCTTTTACTGCAAAAGTAAGGTTATTAAGTTTTCCCTGGGCCGATGGCTCAATTTTAAAAGATTCTGTAAATATCCCAGCTGATATATTATTTTTTGCGTCCACTCTATCTCTAACCTCTTCCAGAATATTAAAATAATATAAACTTAAAACTTCTTCTCGGTATGTTCCATTAAACCACTCGATGTGGGCGTTTTGTATCGGCTTTCCTTTTTGTGTAAATTTTAACTCAATTCGATTGTTTAACGCCCAACTCGCTAATGTTTTTGAAATTAACTCGGGACCATTACACAACCTAATACAACCAGACAATCCACCGCATTTGCTTTAGCCTCTCTAATACCAAGCAAAAAGTAGAAATTAGTTATTTCCCCTATCGCAGACTCTTCTTAAGTGTTCTTGAATAATTTCTATATTTTTTTGATGTTCTAGGACTAATATTTTGTTTTTAAAATGTTGTTTACTGGCTATACTCAAAGACTCTCGATAATGTCGCCTTGCCTTGTCTTTATTCTGGACATTTTCAAAAATCCGTCCCAATATATAACAATACCGTGCCACTCTAATATGATGTCTACCAAATAACTTTTTTGTTAATTCAAGAGCTTGTGTATAATAATTTATATTTTTTTCAGAAGTTTCTAAAGATGAAAATTTCTCAGTTGGGGTTAAATGATATGATAAAATGATACTTGATTTTTCTCCCCAATGCTTTATTGCGAGTCGTTGTGCTTTTATAAGATATTGCAATGCGTTATCATATTCTTTGTGCATTTCAAATGCGTAGCTTGTATTTATATAAAGAAATACAAAGCGAATATGATTTTCTTCAAAATTTTTATATATAATTTCTGCTTGCTTTAAATTAGCAATGCCCTCATCTAGGCAATTGCTTGCACATAATATTAGTCCTAATATAGATTTAGCAAGTCCTATTCTATAATGATCTTTGGAGTGTATAGAAAGTCTAATCTTCAAGCATTTTTCTAAATTTTCCTTTGCTTCCTCGCACATCCCCATATAATATAATAAGCTAGCAATGCGTTCATATACGTATGCTTGTTCTAGGTGATTTGGAAAATTATCGTCAACAATTATTTTAGCGGTGTTTAATACATTTTTAGCTTTCTTAATGTCTCCGCAATATCTATATAATTTACCAAGATTTTGCAACAAAGAAACTTTAGAAAGCATTATAGAATTTACTATTTTACATTTACTGAGTATTTCAAGCGCTTGTTCATAAGCATCTTTAGCGGCTCTAAAATCCGCCAAATCATGTTTAAATAGTCCCCAAATTAACAGGGTAAAACTATGATCATATTTTATCCCATCATTCGATGATACAATTTGATCCCATCTTAAGTAAGTTAATAATTTTTCCATGTTTACTGAGATATCTGGTGTTTTAGATTTATAAATTAAAATTGCTTTTTCCAAATATTTTATTGTTAGATCTATATTGCCTATTTGCCGCATAACAAAGCCCAAATGCGTATAAATATTAGCTAACACTAATACAAAAGATTTATCTTTACTGTAATGTCGCTCCGCTAGAGTTAATATTTTTTCCCATGCTTGCCTGGCATTGTTATTGTCTTGCTGGACATGCGTTAAGTACATCGCCACCTCAGCATATAATTGAATTCCTGTATGAAAACACCCATTTCCGATGTTTATTGCCTGCTCTGCCAATGATTGCGCATGCATTACATATTGACAACACAAATTCCATTTATCATGCTTTGCATAGCTGAACGTAAATTTGTTTTTAAGTAAATTTATTGCCTTGTTTAATACATAAAAATTTTTCTTAACAGAACCATCCTCTGGGGGTTTTATATTATCCTTAGAGTCAGAAATAATAGTCATTCTGACAACCTCTTGTAATAATCTATGGAGTTTAAACGACTTGTTATTATTTATTAGAGTTATAAAGGAGTATTTGCGTAAATTTTCTATTATATTTCCCCTTTCCTCTACAGCCAAATTATCAAAAAATGTAATTGAGATATCGTCTGGATAAAGATAGCTTGCAATAAAAAGCATTTCTTTAGCGGCATTACTTAATTTGATTAAGGCTATATCCCATGTTTTCCATAATGATTCAGTATATTGATTTATATCCTCTGGAAATTTATCCAAATAATCCTTTTTCTTGGTTGCATATAATTCTAAATAATCGTCGACATTTGTGTGTTTTTTTATATAAGCTGTTGCTTGATTTAATGCTAATGGAAAATAATGTAGGGTTTCAGCTAATTTAATAATTGAATTTTCATCTTCATCTGGAAGATGTTTTTTGACAAACATCAATGCTTCTTGTGGAGCAAAGGTGTCTAATATTAATGGTTTTTCAGGCCAATGCTGACTTCTAGAAGTAATTAATATATGCAACGTAAAATTTGTTAATAGGTGTTTATGTAGTTCCAGAGTATAATATTGAATGCTGTCGTAGTTTGAGACATTATCTAAAATAAATAAAATATTAGAACCTTTGTGTTTTTTAGCTAATTCATGGTGGACTAACGCTTGAATTTTGTTTGTGCTTAATCCCCTAACATCAATTTGCAAAAATTTTGAAAAATCTCTATAGGTATTATTTATCGAATTAAGGGTTTCTGCGCTAATCCATAAAATAACTTCGTAATAATCACTTTCAGCAACTTGATAGGCAAACTCTGTTGCTAGTTGAGTTTTTCCAACCCCTCCTAATCCAGAAATGGTTTGTGTTATTACACCAATTCTTTGTCTATCGAGTTGTGTCTTTATTTGCGCTAAAGCATCCTCACGACCTGTGAATTTTCCGTTACGAGGGGGTAAGCCGAGAATGGTCATTTTGCTGGTGGAGTTTGAGGGGGCTTTACTAGGGCTATTGACTAATAAATCATGCTCTACTGACCATTTTTGTGTAGAAGAATGCACAACCAATGTTTCATACTGTCTCTTAAAGTTATCAAGATTTTTATTAATGTTATTGGTAAGCAATACTTTCTTTAATATCTCAAAAAACAAAAAATAGTAATTTTCTTGTTCTGTTAAATCTATATATATGAAATCAGATAATTTTTTATTGAGGTCTGGAAAAATTTTATTATTTGATAAAAGAAAAATAATTGGGTTTGGATTTTTCTTAAGTGTAGGTATTAATGTAGAGACTTCTTCTTCTATTTCATATTTAATTGTTTTAAGTCGCTCTGCAAACTCATTGGACATAACATAGATAATACTGTCTGTTTGTTCGGTTCCTTCTTTGTTGGTCAGAAAATTTGCAGATTTATCTTTTTCCCACGCTTTACTGCACGTCTTGATCCCAGCAATATTTAAATGTTTCTCTAATTCATAAACGAATAAATCTTTAGTTCTTTGATGTTTATAATAGAAAATTATGCAGTTAGTGTTATTCTTCACTAACACCAAGAGCTTTTTTAACTCCAGTTCAAATGTTGCCTTAATTAGTAGGTTTGAATAATGACCTCTAAAAAGTACAAATTTGTTAGATTTCTCTACAAAATCAATTATGCTTTCCCTAGAATTACATCCTAGTTTTAACATGATATTACGAATATGAATTTCAACGGTTTTAGGTGAAATTGACAGAAAAGAAGCTGTTTTTTTTGAAGACCTTCCGTTAAGTAGACATGCTGTTATATCGATTTCTCTGCCGGTAAAGCTTATATTGTTTATTGTTTTTAAGCATGCAGAATACGTATCTCCTATAGAAATAATTTCCGTATTTTTATACCCTTGTTGTTTAATTTCCATCTTTCAAGAAACCTCTATTGCAATTTGGTTTCCGTTCGTCATCAGCCTCTTTCGGATTCTGCCACACGATGGACACGATTATTTTTCTAGCTTTCACGGCAAACATAGGATTTTCACCCCCCTAGAAGCGCATCATGCATAGTGCACAATGTCTTCGCGGCAAGCCGCAAAAAATGCTAATCCACTCTAAATTATTTCATATACAAAAGCCAGTACAAAAGCTAGGTGTTTTTTACCTAGGACATTGCCTACATATATTTTTAGGATAGTTAAACCAAAATTTTCATAATATCCTCGTTTTTGTAGCAAGGTAAGATCATACGGATCTATCTACGTCTACGAACAACTTGTTTTAATTTTATTTAGTGGAGGAAAATATCATGATTACTGAACTAAACCAAAAAGAAGTAGAAAATATTTCTGGTGGTTGCGTCGAAGCTATTGTAGCAGGGGTGGCGCTTACTACAGCTGTAGTTGGTCTTATAGCGGCTGCCGTACCATTGACAATTGAAATAATAAGATGTTGTAGAAGAAATGCAAATCAGGAGGTGATTCTAGTGCCATATCGAAGACTACTGTAAGTTAAAGAAGTGTATAAGAGAGAAGTTATCCTCCTATTCATGAACAGAAGGGTAACACGTACGAGAGCGATCATGAGATTACTGGTTATCGCCACCTTTCACGTCGTGGTAGCTCAGAGTAAGTGCCACAACGGATCTAAAAGTGGCGATACGCCGGAGTCAAATATGGGGCAGAGCCTCCAATTTAAATATCATTGCCAAAGACAATCGTATAAGCATATTTGCAAGAGTCTGTAAATAATTCTGTGGCGCCCGAGCTACTCTGCTAACAGCTGTGAGGTGGTAACGGAGAAACAGTGGTTCTAAAATTCATTAATTTTGCTACCCCGTCAGTAATTACTCTTTGGGGGGCTTGTAACTACTTGATAATATTGAAGCTGAAGCCGGGATTCAATCCCGCACCATGCTAATTGCAAACGTTGGAACATGCGCCCAAACTTCGTAAAGCATGCCCCCGCCAAAAATCATATCATAATTTAGATGCTGATGAATAAACCAACCATTTTTAAGTTGGTAAAGAATTCTTTACCAAGTAAAAAATATAACTAATCAACCTTATCAGATAGTATATCTTTGAGTTTATTACCCCAAATATCAACCGCCTTTCGTTTTTCCTTGTCATAGGTATGGCGATCATAGATAGCAGTTACACTATTTTCAACATGATTGAGAAGCTTGCTAACAACTAAGCGTGGAACTCCTAAAGCAGTCATATGGCTAGCTGCAGTACGCCTTAGATCATGTGGAGTAAACGATTTAATCTCTTCAAATTTTTTAATATTTTTTCTAATCGCGTGGTTGACGGCAGTGGGAATAATGTGGCTATCGCCAATAGGTGAGGGAAATAGCCACTTAGAATCGCCAGATAAAGCTTTTAGTTTTTTCAATAACTCTAATGCCAATTTAGAAAGGGGTACTAAATGATTATTACTATTTTTTGATTTACTTGCTGGGATTGTCCACCAACCTTTGTTTAAGTCAAATTCATTCCACTCAGCGCTAATTACTTCACCCTTGCGTTGCGCCGTAACCAACTGTAATTTAAGCACCAATCTGGTGGCCTCAAACATATTGGCATCTTCTAAACTGTGCCAAAATATTTTTATTTCTTCGCTAGAAAGCACGCGATCTCGGCGATTTTCTTTAATTAATGCTCTGATACCATAACAGGGAGTAATTGAAATAATGTCACGCTCAACAGCAAAATTAAACATACGGCGTATAACAGCCAACGTTCTGTTACAGGTAGTTGTCGCACCACGATTCATAACTTGATCTAAGATTGAAAGAATGTCTTTTTTAGTAACATCCTTTGCCTTATACCTGCCTATTGTAGGTACCACATCTTTTTTTAAGATACGTTCATCTTCTTGCCAAGTACGTTTACGCGGTTTTGCCCACTTTTCTAAGTATTCTTCGATCAAGTCATTTACAGAGTTAGCTGTACGCGCTTCTACTTTTGTTTTTTGTTGTTCAATTATTGGATTTTTATCATTTGCTAAACATTTAATTGCCTTTCTATGAAGCTCATGTGCTTCGGCTAAACTTATGGTGGGATAAGCTCCTAAAGTCATACGTTGTTTTTTACCATTAAAATGGTAGAAAAAAAGCCATGACTTATGCCCGCTTGGCATAATTCTTACTGCAAAACCGTGACCACTTTTTTCACGTAAATCGAAAGGGGTTTTCTTGGGTTTTAGGTTCTTAATTAATCTATCTGTAAAATACATTTGTCCCTCTCTGGTATGTTGGTGGTTCCTCTCGTGGTTCCTCTAAAACTTTGCAATATATGAAACACCGTGATACACTATGGCTTAAATTATAGCCTGAAAATACTGTAAAAACAAACTCATTTACACTATCTCAGGGATTTACTGGGGCATTATGAAACGACACGAAACGGCTATTCCAACCGACTTTTAATCCGTTGGTCCCGCGTTCAAGTCGCGGACGGCCCACCAATACTGTTGTGGTTTTCCTCTTGGGTCTCTTGATTCCCTCAAATCATATTATTCGGGCCCTTCCTGTACCCTCGCTGAGAAACGCTCGTAGGCGGTTGCAAAATTCGGCAAAGGGAACCACAGTTTTAGCCATGGATATCTATTAAATGAAAGATATAGACAAAATGCAAATACAAAACGATGGTGTTCCACATAAAAAATATCAGCATTATAAAACCAAACAATTTTATGAAATAGTTGGTTCTGCTCGTCATACTGAAACCAATGAAGAGTTGGTAGTGTATAAAGCTTTATATGGTGATAATCAAATGTGGGTTAGGCCAAAAGAGGTGTTTTTTGGTACTGTTTTTTATAATGGCCAAAAGATTCCGAGATTTAAATAAATCCGTCAACTCACAACTTAAAAACTAAACTAAAAGTCCACTTTCTGCTGTTGATCGTAATGCCTTGACCACTTTTTAAAGAAAAGTTACGGACTGATTATCGGATTTTTTATAATAAATCACAATCCCTTCTGTTATAAAAATAGCCAATGCTAACCATATGACACCAAAACCGATGAACTGAATCGAAGTAAATGTTTCTTGATAAACAAACTTGCCAATTAAAAATTGCAATGTTGGACATATATATTGCAAAAATCCCACTAATGAAAGGTCAGCGCGCCGTACCGCAGAAGCGAACATCAGTAACGGTATGGTGGTTACTAATCCACAGCCAATCAACAGAACATCGGTTGTAAGATTAACATGAAATAGTGCACCACCGCCTGACCTTTCCACGTAAAACAGGTAAAACATGGCCGCCAAAGATAATATGGCAGTTTCTAGGGTTAAACCGTGAAACGAATTGAGTGGAGCAACCTTTTTGATTAAACCATAACCAGAAAAAGAAACCGCTAATATTAAACCAATCCATAGCACTTGACCGGAAAAAACGATTAAATAAACAACTGCTGCGCCAGCTAATCCAACGGCAATCCATTGGGCTGGCCGCAGTTTTTCGCGTAAAAATAATACGCCCATTAATACGCTAACCAGCGGGCACATAAAATACCCGAGACTGGCTTCAATAATAAAACCAGCATTAACGGCCCAAATATAAACCAACCAATTAATGCTAACCATGACGGCGGCAACCGAGTAAACAAATAAAACTTTCGGCCGTTTGACTGCACGGTAAAAGCTTTTCCATTGGCGCAATAATAAGATAAGTAAGATCAGTGAAACAAATGACCAAACAATTCGATGGCTAAGCAGTTGTAGCGAAGGAACATGGCGGAGCAATTTCCAGTACACTGGAAGCAATCCCCACATAACATTTGCGCCAATGGCGTACAAAATTCCTATATTCATTTAGCTGTTACTTTTTTGGGTTCTTTTGAAATTCAATCGGGTAGCGTACTATTAATTAATGAAAAAATCATGGAAAATCTTCAGGGTTTTACTATTATCCATTGGGGATTTTTATAGACATAAAAAAATGGGTATGCTGTAATTGTAAAGTGAGGAGTCAAACCCTCACAATCGACGACACTACTTATTGAGACCAAATCAAAAGACCACGTTCTGCTGTCGGTTGTAAGGACTGGGCACCTTTTCTTTATGCCAGGATAAGTACAATTTTGTTATGCACGGGATTGTTATGCAAAAATCAATAGTATTTGTTGTCCTAGCAACACTCAATTTTATTTTTTCAACCGCAGTCGTCGCTAAAAAACCCCAAGACAAGCCGGAAGAAACACCTTTCGTTTCAACTTGCATTAACAACCCAAAATTACAACAAGCTCGATCACTTGAATTGAAAAAGCTTGTTGCAGCCGATCAAAAATGTCGAACCAGCAAAAATGGAGAGATGGCTGATGCGAATAAGATAGATTGGAGCAAAGTAACAAAACAAGATCTGGCGCGACGCAAACGCGTAGGCGAAATATTTGGCGAAGGATGCTTAAAATCACCTGAAGATTATCTGGCTGCCGCCTTGATTTATCAACATGGCGATGTTCCCGACCATTATTATCAAACTTATATTTGGGCAAACCACGCCGCAGAATTAGGGGAAAAAGAGGCTAAATCACTGGCAGCGAAAGCTATTGATCGTTATCTAGTCCACATTGGTAAGAAGCAACTTTTTGGTACCCAGTACTCTTCGACATCACCTAAAGATTGGTGTTATTGTATGAGCCAAGTTGAACCAAGCTTCCCTGATGATTTGCGCAAAGAATATTTAGGTCAGCCATTAGATGAATACAGCCGCGATCATTTTGCCATGTTTAACAAAGGAAAAAATTGTCCCAACGTGGAATGCTCTAAAAACTTAAAACCAACCCCTAAAGGAACGGTTCCTGGGTTGTGGTAGATCAAACACACCCACGATAAATTAACTCGCTTTGCTGCAAATCAATATCGCCATGCTCGCCCAAGGTAGTAAGATTATGCTGCCAAAGCTGTTCTATTAACTCAGGGATTTTGCTGCCATCGATATGGTAATCACTAAACTTAGTTTTAATACCCACACTTTCAAAAAATTCACGGGTTTTTCTAATCGCTTGATCTATTTTTTCATCATCAGAACCATCTGTAATATTCCACACCCGTTTACCGTATTGCAATAATTTTTCATGCTTTTGCTTGCGTTTAACATTTAATAAACTAGGCAAAATAATTGCCAAAGTTTCGGCATGATCCAAACCAAAACGCGCTGTCACTTCGTGCCCCAAACGATGCGTCGCCCAATCATTTGGCACCCCAACCCCAATAAAATCATTTAAACCCCAAGTAGCGCACCACATTAAATTGGCACGAGCATCATAATTATGCGAATCGGCAAAAACTTTCGGGGCTTCTTCAATTAAAGTTAACAAAACCCCTTCGGCAAAACGATCTTGAATAGCGGCGTTCACTGGATAAGTTAGATATTGCTCGGTGACGTGGACAAAAGTATCAACGATGCCATTGGCAGTTTGATTCGGCGGCAAATCAAAAGTGACTGTTGGATCTAAAATCGAAAACTGCGGGTACAAAAGATCGTTACCAAACGCTATTTTATCCGGAGAATTGGCCTTGCTAACAACCGCACCACAATTCATTTCCGAACCAGCCGCGGGTAAAGTCAGCACACAACCAAATGGCAGAGCCGTATCAATAGGAGCCGGATCGTTTTTAACTATTTCCCATGGATCCCCTTTGAAATTATAAGCTGCGGCAATAAATTTAGTCCCATCAATTACAGAACCACCACCAACAGCAAGCAAAAAATCAATTTTATTTTGCTTTATAATGGGTAAAGCGGTAAGCAATTGCTCGAACTTAGGATTAGGATCAATACCACCAAACTCAAAAATCACACGATCTTTTAAAGCCAGCTTAACTTGGTCATAAACACCGTTATTTTTAATGCTGCCATGCCCATAAGTCAGCAAAACCCTTTTATCCTTGGGAATTTCATTGGCAAGACTGGATATTTGATCTTTACCAAAAATAATTTTGGTTCTGTTCTGAAGTGTGAAATTTAACATTTTGCCTCCACTGCTCTATATAAAAAATTGATAATTTTTGTTTTCATATTGTAAATCATAATACAAATATCACAAATTTAACTCATGACTGCCGCCCATAAAGAGTCTTTTGCAACCCGAAATCACTTGTTCTGGTAGCCGTAAGTCTGAAGCTAAGCTAAAAACCCGGAAAAACAAACACCCCATGAATTGACCAAAAGACTTAATTTGAGTATTGTGGTGCTTAAGTAGACCCCCAAAAAAATCGCTTAAAGGTCTAGCTGCAAATTCCAAACTAAGGAGAAAAAAATGCACGATAAATCTGATACGGAAAAAGAATTAGTAGGTATTATCGTCGGCGGTGGCCCTGCGCCAGGAATCAACGGCATAATCAGCGCGGCCACGATCGAAGCCATTAATAATGGCAAGAGAGTGGTGGGGATTATAGGTGGATTTAAGAGCCTTTTTGAGGGCCAACAAAATATCCTTCCCCTCACAATCAATGATGTTTCAAGGATCCACGCCAAAGGTGGCTCTATTCTCCGTACTTCACGCGATACTCCTGAGAATGCCCAAGCAAAATTCAAAACACTCTTGGCCACGCTAAAAAGTATTGGCATAAAATATCTAATTACTATTGGTGGCGACGGCACTCTCCATATGGCCAACTGGATTGAAAGAGAGGCTCGGGGCTCAATCAGCGTTGTCCATACCCCCAAAACAATAGACAACGATATCCCCCTCCCCGGCGGATTTTCAACCTTTGGCTATCAGACAGCGCGACACGTCGGTGTTTATATCATCAACAACATCATCGAAGACGCCCGCACCACTGGGCGATGGTATTTTATTACGGCTATGGGGCGTCATGCGGGACATCTTGCGCTGGGCATGGGAGAAGCCTCAGGGGCCACGATATCCCTCATACCTGAAGAATTTGGTTGCGGCAAACTATCATTTAAAAAAGTTGCCGATATTCTTACGGGTTCAATCATCAAACGCATATCTATGGGCAGAGACTACGGTGTGGCAATACTCGCCGAAGGCATTTCGGAGATGTTTGATCTTGAAGAACTAAGCCAATATGAAGATATTAAGAGAAATGAAAAGGGAGAGCTTAAGCTTTCAGAGATTCAACTCGGCAAATTACTTAAAAATTACGTCGATAAGACGCTGCAACCCATGGGAATCAAAGTTGGCATCGTTGACAAGAACATCGGCTATGAACTGCGCGCAGCAGACCCCATCCCATTTGATGTAGAGTACGTTAGAAGTCTTGGCTATGGCGCCATGCGCTTTCTTTTGAAGGGCGGCTCGGGGTCAATGATTGTTTGTTATGAAGGCAACATCAAGCCGATACCGTTCGTTGAGATGGTCGACTATGCAACCGGGAAAACAAGAATTAGAAAAGTAGACATCCACACCGAAACTTATGAGGTGGCAAGAAAGTATATGATTCGACTTGAAAAAGAAGATTTTACTGCCGAGCGTCTTGAAAAACTTGCCGCAATTGCCAAGATGAAACCTGAGGAATTTAAAGCGCGTTTTGGTTATGTGCTTGGGGAAGATCCTATGGTTTGTTAGTTGCAAGTCAATAAGCAATTATCCGCTCAACTCAGCCGGATCAACGTCTAAAAACCACCTTAAACTGCTTTTTGGCTTTATTTTATCAATTGTGCTCAATAAAACATCAAGAGTTTGTTGCAGTATTTCGCGATTTTGGCTTTGCAATAATAATTGCGCCCGAAAATATCCGGCTTTGCGCTCCATAACCGCTGGGATTGGCCCAAAAAGTTTGACTGAGTTAGCAAGACAACCTTCTGCTTGAGATCGTAACGTCGTTAAAAACCCCATCGCCGCCTCCTTTTCTTTGCTTTCAGCATGCAGCAACGCAAGATAAGAATATGGTGGCAATTGTGCCGTTTGGCGTTCTTCAAGACAGTTATTTACAAAACTTTGGTACCCCCCATTAATCAAATTTAAAAGCAATGGGTGTTGCGGATTATGCGTTTGTAAATAAACTTCGCCCGGTTTTTCCGCACGACCAGCGCGACCAGCAACTTGCATAATAAGCTGCGCCAAATGCTCACTCGCACGAAAATCAGGGCTAAACAGCCCCTGATCAACATTTAAAACAGCCACCATTGTCACATCCGGAAAGTGATGCCCCTTCGCCAACATCTGAGTGCCAACTAAAATCTGATATTCTTGACTGTGAATATTTTTAAGCATCTCTTCTAAAGAGTTTTTACCCCGCGTTGTATCGCGATCAATGCGCACTAGTTTTGCCTCAGGCAAAAGCTCTTGGAGCGTGGATTCGACTCTTTCAGTGCCCGTGCCTAGCGATAATAAATTTTCGTCGTTGCACTTGGGACATTTTGTTGGAATTTTTTCCACAATCCCACAATGGTGACAACGCAAGTGGTGCTTTTTTTGATGCAAAGTTAAACGCGCATCACAATGCTTGCAACCAGCAACCCAACCGCAATGATGGCAAATTAATACCGGGGCAAACCCGCGTCGATTTAAAAACACTAAAACTTGGCCATGATTAGCGAGATGTTTTTTTATCGGATGAAGCAAATTTTCCGCAACACCATTTTTTAGTTTTTGATTGCGCATATCAACCAAATGAAAGCTCGGATGAATGGCGTTGCCGGCACGCTCCAGCAGGGTTAGCTCAATATAGCGCTTACGCTTTGTGTTATAAATACTCTCAATAGACGGTGTTGCTGAACCCAAAACCACTGGAATACCTTCTAGTTTACCCCGCATGGTTGCCAAATCACGCGCCGAATATCGCAAACCCGATTGTTGTTTAAATGAGAGATCATGCTCTTCGTCAATAATAATAATGCCGGGATTTTTCAATGGGGTAAAAATTGCAGACCGTGTTCCGATAACAATTGAAGCAACTCCATCTTTTGCCATGAGCCACGAAAGCAAGCGCTCTTTCGGAGTCAAGCGCGAATGAAACACGGCGATAGGCACAGAAAAACACTCGGCAAAACGCGATATGGTTTGCGGAGTAAGATTGATCTCGGGAACCAAAACCAACGCTTGCTTACCAGCCGCAATCACTTCTGCAATCACGCGCAGATAAACTTCGGTTTTGCCGCTGCCAGTTACCCCATCCAACAAAAAAGTTTTAAATTCATTAACATGCTCTTTGATCGCAGCAATCGCCTGTTTTTGCGCTTCGTTAAGCTGAAGGGGTTTGGGTTTTATTAGAGGCTCTTTTTTTCGCCCATCATATTTATATTTTTTTAGACACGTCTTCTCACGAACCAGGCTTGGCAGCGCATTATTAACGACATCGCCGACGGGATGATGGTAATAATTACTAGTCCAAACAATAAGATCCAAAATTGATTTCGGCAGCAATGGCTCATCATCAAGCACAGCGAGAACCGACTTTAATTTAGCCAGCTCCAATCTTGATTCAGTAGCAACTTCTAAAACAACCCCAATTATTTCTTGCCTGCCAAATGGCACCAAAACGCGCATGCCTGGCTTGATATTTTCGGAGTTATAACCTCTGGGCAATAAATAATCAAATGCTCGCCGTAGCGGCGATGGCACTGCAACGCGAAGAATCGAATGTTTTTTTATAATATCGGACATATAAAAACTAACATGTACGTTTTAATCTAAGAACCCACGCAAAATCTCGCTAGGCTGAGCCAGTTTATGACCAGCATAGTAGAGATTTTATTTATTTTGGTAGCGCCGCAATCACGCCTTTGTATATAAATAATCCACCGATAGCGCCAATAGCACTTTGTATCAAATTAAATGGCAATGTGCTAATAGCACCGCTAAATCCCATGCCCGGTAAAAATGTTTCAGCAACAAAATAACAAGCGACCATGACTATCCCGGCGAAAGCAAGCCATAATGGGTGTTTTTTACCGAGAGTTCCAGCAATTAAAGCTTCAAGTCCTTTGGCAATTAAAGTTATTGGCACAAAAACAAAAAAACCGCCAACCAAGTCAGCAATTGCGCTGCCAATACCACCAGCAAGCATTCCCCAATAGCCCCCCAAAAACAAACCACAAAAAATTACCGCCATATCGCCTAGGTTTAAATAACCACTAGTTGATGGTGTTGGAATACGCACAAACAAAGTGAGCGCCGCAGTAGCGCCTGCCAAAATAATAGCCAAAGTTGTTTTCAGCGAAAAAGATTGCATAGAAATTTTTTTCATTAATTTGTTCCGGTATTTGAACCGTTCTTTGAAAGTAAACCAATATTTTTCTTAAGACACAACCAACCCCACGGAAACCAATATAAAATGATATTCCGTAATGCGGTACGCACCAACAATGGACTTGATTTAATTATCAGCCACGAGGTGCGCAGATTAAAAATACTCGAATTTTCCTCGGGCCACTGATTTTGCAACATGAGCGCGATTTTCGTTTCATTAAATACCTGAACGGAGTGCTGTAGCGCCCGCATCAGAAGTGTTATTTTCAAACCGTAATAGCCCCATTTTAAAAATTCGATTGGCGACGTTATCCGCACAAAGATCAAACTGGTTGTAAAAGTTCCCAATAAAATTAATGGCAATAATAAAGAATAAAGCCAACGATCGGTCAAACTGGTGAAATTAAAATAAGGTGAAAGCGACCCGGCCAAATAAATCCGCGGAATTGCGAAAAACAGATAAACCACCGCACCAATCCCCCAAAGTTTCAACATAGCGACAAAGTTTTTTTTGCCAATAATGATCACACCAAAGCCAGCAAAAACCAAAACAAAAACCGTGTAAAACCCATAATAAACTTTCAAATCAATATGTTGCAGCAGCAAGTTCGGCATAAATAAAAGCAAAGCCATGCTCGCCAGCCATATTAATTTATACCCGAGCGGCAAAGCCGATAATTTAGAAGTTAGTGACAATTTTTCCATAAGCCAAATACAATATTTGCTTCGTAAAGCGATTAATTAAATTTATATCATGACTAATTAAAAATAAAGTTGCGTCCAGCTGCTGCCGCAACTCCTGTAAAACCTCCCAAAACAACTGCTGCCCAGCCTTATCAATCCCCCAGGTTGGCTCATCTAAAATCATTAATTTGGTTTTGCTATTAATGCAATTTGCCAATACCAGTAATTTCATTTGCAAAAAAGTGAGTGTTGCAATAGGAGTCTCTGGAGATAAATTCAAATATTGCTCAAAAATTTTTTGCGCCAGAATATTTTTTTCTTTTTGCGCTTTGGTTTGATACTGACCAATGGTGCTTAAGGTTATCTGCTGCGCAGGAAATTGACCAATATAACAAATATATTCATTGAGTTGCGTGCGTGAATAATTTAAAAGTGGCTGGTCAAAAAAATTAATTACCCCAGCAGTTGGCTTAATAACACGAAACAACATTTGAGCAATAGTAGATTTACCAGCACCATTATCACCCGCCAATGCATAAATGGCATTTTTATTAAGCGCAAACGTAATATTATTTAAAATCGGTTCGGTACGAGGCTCATCAAAAAATGGATGTTTTGCCAAAGAAACCCCGGTAAATTCCAAAAGTTTTTCTGAAGGCACAACTTGTGGCAATATTGGCGTCTCGGCCACAATAAAAACACTTTCTTTTGGCTTTTGGGTAAGCGTTTGTCCATCAAACCAAAAAACCTCGTCAACTACATCAGCCAAATGACCAATTTCATGCTCAATAAAAACCACGCATGCATTATTATTTTGGCTTTGCTTGATATGCCGCATGAGTAAATCACGCCCTGCCCGATCAAGCCAAGGAATAACACCGTGTAAAACGTAACAATCGGCGCTTTTAGCAAAAGCCAGAGCTAGAGCCACTTTCATTTTTTCGCCGCCTGAGAGGCTCGCAATTTTGCGTTCATAAAAAGATTGATCAAGACCAAAAGTTTCGAGGGTTTTTATATGATCAGCGACAGGTTGCGCCATCAACAACTCTTCTTTTACGTTGGCAAATAAAAAATGGCGATCAGGATCAGCGCTTAAATAGGTAACTTTTTCTGGTAATACGCTATCGGTAATTTCTAAATCTCCGGTAAAATTAGCAATTAAAGCGCTTATTTCCGGGATATCAATTTTGGCTTCAATAGGAAAAAGCTTACCAATTATGCCCCCCAGAAGATTCAGATTGTTATTTTCAATGCCGGTTATGAGTACCGTTTTGCCAGATTGCAATGGTAAATTGATGTTGTATAGCAAATGCTTATTATTGATTTTATAGGATATATTCACAAGACTCAAAAGCTGTTACGTGAAATGGTGGCTATGAGTGGATTCGAACCACTGACCTCAGCATTATGAGTGCCGC
>CAZMGW010000014.1:0-29423 GCA_964565935.1 uncultured Coxiellaceae bacterium | reverse complement strand
ATCATCCTCAAAGACGCGTTTTTTGCCCGATAAAACTGATGGTCCTAAATCCATATGAACATAATCGTCTTCATCATCGGAACTAGAATCAGAACCATCAGTAGCGCCAGCGCTAGAAACAGTATCATCACTAGAATCAGAGTCTGGGGCTGGTACTGGAGCTGGGGCTGGCGCTGCTGGTGGCTGCTGTCTTCGCTGAACATCTTGCCGCTGCTCTGTTCCAGTAACAATATCGATATCTCGGCGTACGGGATCAACCATATGTCTGGAAACGCCCTGCAGAACTGTCTGTTTCTGTGGCAACCAACCGATTCTAACATTGGCGCTTAAATAAACGACTGTACCTCTGACCTTGTCCTTTTGTACACCTACTTCTAACCCAACCTTGTCAAATATTCCTAGAATTCTTTTACCGTTATCCAAAGATAAATCATAAGCTAGTCGAGCTCTTGGGCCACAAACGGTATTTACATCGCTGGCACCGAAATAATATCCTCCGACGTAACCAACTAAACCCTCTTTAAATTCATAACCAACTTCGCCGTCGACACCAGGCAACGCTTTTTCATTAGTCATTTTCTTGATTGTACTGATGCTGCCGCCACTAATTACCTCCTCATTACTTTCATCAATCTTTCTGGTGGTGTTGCCAATAGGTCGATAAATATTTCCACCAAAAAACCAATTTTTATGCCAATATTCACCGCCAAAGGTGAGCTGATTGAAGTAGTTTTTTGTCTTGGTTTTTTTGCGATCGAAGGCGACATAAACTCCGAACATCTGTTGGCTCTCTGGGGATAAATGGCGATATCCCAAATGCATGTTTCCCTCAAAAGGAACATCCGAGCGATCGTTAAGTCTTAAATCAGCGAAAACCAAATCAGTAAGATTGTTTTGCCAAATTGGTATAAGCAGATCAGTAGTTGCCATGCCACTGGTTTTGCCCGCACGCGAAAAAAACGAGCCACCAAGTTGGACATAAGGTTGGTAATGGCTCTCAGCTATTTTTATGGTGATAGCACTTTTAGATACGGCTGATGGCAATTCATCGAGTTTTTTAATTAAAGGTCTTTTATCTGAAGATGTATCCAGAATTTCAGTAGACGAAGCAACTATTAGCGCCCTTTCCTTTGTACCGTTTTGTGTTCGGTTCGTTGTATCTGAAGTATCAGATTTATGTTCCGAATTTATAAATGTTTTAACCAAACCAATCCCACCGCTTACAATCAAAAGAGCGGATATAATGAGTGTTAATTTTTTTGTGATTGGTTTCCTCATAATTAGCCATGCCTCCATGCGCTCGGTACCACCGCAAAGACGCTCTTAATAAAACTTAGCAGGCGATTATTAAGGAAACCTTAAATAATGTTTATGGGATCTCAGAAAAAATGCTTTTAATACAATTGGTTATGTGGAAGAGGCGTGATTGATTCGAAAAACAAACCTTTTGCGACTATAAAAAATGGAAAAGGGGTGGAACCGAACTAATTTCGAGTCATCCGTTTAAATCAAGGCTAGACTTCGCCCGGGGTATGAATATCGAGCTCGATCGCAGGATAGGGGGCGCAGCCACCCTTTTTTTGTAGCGCGGCTTACCAAGCTACTTGCAAAGTAGCTGGACTTGCCGCGTGTAATAAATTTTAATTGTATTGTTAAGCGAGAGAAATCACACCAGCACACTATCATTATGGCTTATAATACAAAATATTGGGGGGTTTGCGCCCATTAAACCTGAAACCCTGCATTTTTTATAAAATCACTGGCATATACCAGGTCAATCAACTCAAATTTGGTGCGGCAACCAACTTTGGTTTTCATGTTTTTTATATAGTACTCGACTGTTCGAGGTGAAAGCTTCAATATTGTTGCTACTCCATTGATTGTTTTGCCTTTTAATAACAACACCATGCATTCTGCTTCTCTTTTTGTAAAATAGATTGTTCCATATTGCTCCCCTAACCCATATGCAGCAAGGTGTCTTGTCCTATTACGTTTATTTTCTTTTGTTTTGGCATAAGCGTCCTCTGAATCCTCATCGCTTAATAAATTGGTTTTTTGTCCATTGGCTTTTCTTTTCATTACCTCTTTTATAACATCGTTCCAAAGCATGGCGTCTCCGCTTGTAATGGTTTTCGTTGTAAAAATGAATAATAGCCGCCATGCGTTGCTCATTTTTTGTTTATAATTTCGTCTCCTACGTTAGATTTTTGTACCATATAGTATTATTTTTTTATGGTCAATACAGTAAATAGTACTTTATTAGCAGAAAATTAAAGAAATCGCGCCCAGAAGATGGGGCTGAAAAAAAATATTAGGAAAAGAAGAAAAGAAAACCGATCTAAGAAATGCTTAAATGGAAGCGATATTGCCTATAAAATCAAACGTGCTCTTTGGGAAAATTCATCTGTAAAATCCGCAAAACATCGTTCGCCTGCTTTTCAGCACCCAAGGCACGGTAAGATTTAAACATGATTTTAAGGGCGTCCAATACCTGCGGGGCTCCTTCTAGGTGTTTAATAATGTAACTGGCGCGATTGGCAGCGGCGATGTAGGCCTTACGATCAAAATAGAATTTAGCAGTTTGAAGTTCGCGGCTTGCTAATAAATCCCGAATATGCAACATGCGTTTTTCTGCATCTTTGGCATAAACGCTTTTCGGGAATAGCTTAATTAGCGTTTCAAAATCAACAAAAGAGTCTTGCAGGGTGGAAAGATCGAGCTCTTCCGCATGCGTTGGGTGAATTCTTTGCAACCATGTGCGATCTTTCTCAAAGTTAACCAACCCTTTTACGTAGTATGCATAATCGGTATGCTCCCCAGAAGGATACAGATGAATATAACGATCAGCCGCACCAAGCGCAGAAGCATAGTCTTCTGCTTTATAATATGCGTAAATTACATCTATCTGACTTTGCTTGGCCTCAGGATCAAATGGATAAAGCGCATCAATTGCCTCTAAATATTTTATTGAATCTTTGTAGTTGTGCTTGGCAAGAGCTTGCTCACCAGTTGTTAATAATTGTTTGGCGGTGTAGTGTTTTAAAGATTCTGCGCTGTAATCTTTGGTGGCGCAGGCAGTTAGCATTAAAACACCAGCACAAATAAGCAAAGTTTTCGATATATTCATATGGTTACAAAAAGATGAGTTTGTTTTATCAATTATAACAAAAATATTTTTTTAAACACTATTATTTTTCAAATAATAATCAACAGTTTTATTCAATCCTTCATCAATGCTACAACTTTGCTTCCATAATAGCTGTTCTTTAATTTTTCTGGCATCAATAGCATACCGCCAATCATGTCCAGGACGATCTGTAACAAAAGAGATCAGGCTTTCATGCTTTTTATCGGCGGGCCTTTTTTTGTCCATAATCGCACAAATCATTTTAACCAACGATAAATTATCCTTTTCGCAATCCCCACCAACGTTGTAAGTCTCGCCAACTTTTCCTTGCTGCAGAATTTTCCAAACCGCCGCGCAATGGTCTTCAACATAGAGCCAATCACGAACATTAGAACCGTTGCCATAAACTGGAATCGGTTTTTGCTCTAAACAGCACCTGATCACGGTTGGAATCAATTTTTCAGCGTGCTGATATGGCCCGTAATTGTTCGAACAATTAGAAATTGTCATTGGCAAGTTGTAAGTACGAAAATAGGAGCGCACCAAATGATCTGACGCCGCCTTTGAAGCGGAATATGGAGAGCTTGGTTTGTATGGAGAGTTTTCGGTAAAGAGCTGATCATCTGGCCCCAGCTCACCATAAACCTCATCGGTAGATATGTGATGAAAACGACATTGAATTTGGTCCGGCTTTTTTTCTTCAAGCCAAAAAACGCGCGCTGATTCTAGGAGGGCGAAAGTTCCAACAATATTGGTTTGGACAAAGTCAGCCGGCCCTGTAATCGATCGATCAACGTGGCTCTCAGCAGCAAAATGCACAACCGTATCGATGCCATGATCACGTAATAGCTTATCCACTAGCAACCTATCGCAAATATCGCCTTGGATAAAAACATGGCGAAAATCATCCGGCAAGTTATCGAGATTTTTTTTGTTACCAGCATAAGTTAATTTATCAAGACTGATTATTTCAACCTCTCGATCAGCCTTCAATAAAAAACGCACAAAATTGCTGCCGATAAAACCCGCAGACCCAGTAACTAATATTTTTCCAGGCTTATAAATGCTCATTTTTTTCCACTAAAATTTTTAATAGGTATTGGCCGTAGCTGTTTTTTTCTTGTTCCTTGGCTAACTTGTGTAACTCAGCATCAGTAATGTACTTCATACGCCAAGCAATTTCTTCAGGACAGGCAACTTTCAATCCCTGTCGCTCTTCCAGTACAGCAAAATAATGAGCGGCATCTAACAAGGATCTATGAGTACCTGTATCGAGCCAAGCAAAGCCACGGTGTAGTTGCACTACATCTAGTTTTCCCTGGCTTAAATAAGCATTATTGATGTCGGTGATTTCTAGTTCGCCTCGAGCTGATGGTCGCAAAGACTTGGCAATATCAATCACTTGATTGTCATAAAAATATAAACCAGTAACAACATAATGCGACTTTGGCTTTTTTGGCTTTTCTTCAATGGCGATTGCTTTGCCTTGCTTATTAAACGACATAACCCCGTACCGCTCTGGATCGTTGACATAATAACTAAAAACAGTAGCCCGCTTGAAATTATTTCGGGCCGTTTGCAATAGCTCAGACAAGCCATGACCATAAAAAATATTATCGCCTAAGATCAGGCAAACATTGTCTTCGCCTACAAATTTTTCACCGATTATAAAAGCTTGTGCCAGCCCTTCCGGTTTTGGTTGTTCGGCATAAGACAGCTCAATACCCCATTTCGCGCCATCTCCCAAAAGATTTTTAAAAAGAGGCAGGTCTTTTGGTGTAGAGATAATCAATATTTCTCTAACTCCAGCCAACATCAATGTTGTTAGCGGATAGTAGATCATTGGCTTATCGTAAACCGGCAGAAGCTGTTTGCTGATGCATTCCGTGATTGGATAAAGTCTTGTGCCAGAACCTCCGGCTAAAATAATGCCTTTCATTTTCTAGTTTCCTTCCACGCAGATACGTTTATTTAACTACCTAGCTTTGTGTAATATATTTTAAAAAGACACCAGCTATTTTTTTCTGTACATAAAAATGGCACAGGTTAACAATATCTGAGGCATACAAATGATAAAATGAAGCACCAGCGCTAAAGCAAGTGCGTATGCCGGATCCAATCCAACAAATTTTATCAAATAAAAAACCACCCCGGATTCAAATATACCAATTCCCGCTAAAGCTGTCGGTAAGGCAAAAGAAATTGTAGTAACAACAATTAAGGCAACGGCATCAATCCAACCAAACAAATGGCCGTGTATATTTAGCTTGAAATACGAATAAAATATCAGCCAAGTAAAAAACCATATTACTATAGTGTAGCAAATAACACTAAAATGGTTTTTATTTGAAAAAAATTTCTCCAAACTACTAATAAGCCTGCTAATTATTTGGTGTTTAACAAAATATACTTTTATTTTGTTTTCATAAAGCAGGAAATGTCTGCTGGCTAAAACAGCTGCAACAATCAAAACAAGTAAAGTTAGTGCGGTATAGAACATTTTCTCATTAGCAATTGCGCCTCTAGCAAAAAACAGCGCTAACGCAAAGATCATCACACACATAAGATCGAGGCATTTCTCCACAAAAGTGGCGACAATCATCTCCGGTATTGGAAAACCATGCGTTTTTTTTGCAAAATATACCCTTAGCGCATCTCCCAGACGAAACGGAATAAGATTGTTTAATCCAAATCCAACACAAACCACCATGAATGCTTTTTTGACAGGCTTTACAACTAATAAGGCCAATCGTTTGCCATATAATACAAGCATAAATAGATTAAGTAGCAGGCATAACCATAGAGAAAACATGGATGATTGCTTCATAGCCAACATCAGTTCGTGGAAATGAATATTATGTTTTGCCCACAAATAAAGGATGTAAAAAAACACAATATTAGCAGTTGCAAAGAAAATGATTTTTGCTGTTTTTGGAAAGCGCATAATCTTTTATTTTTTCAACCCCAGGAGCTGATCACAAATATAATCTATTTTTATGTTTTGCCCACAAATAAAGGATGTAAAAAAACACAATATTAGCAGTTGCAAAGAAAATGATTTTTGCTGTTTTTGGAAAGCGCATAATCTTTTATTTTTTCAACCCCAGGAGCTGATCACAAATATAATCTATTTTACTGTCATCCAGCGACGCATATGATGGCAGATTAACTATATTTTCGCTAATAAACTCAGAAACCGGTAGGTTTTTAGCGTGATAAAGCGGCATGGTACTAAAACTATAAAAACCCCCTCTTGTTTCAACCCCCTTATCAAGCAATCTTTGCCTAACAAAATCACGATTACCCTTAAAAAAATTTTCGTCTATTTTAACGGCCACTGCCCACATAACCGGGTCAACTTGATTTTTTATTTGCTGTAATGTTATTCCCTCAACGTTATTCAGCCTTTTTTTATAAGACCTATAAACTCTTCTTTTGTTGTCAATAATATCTTCAACCTTTTCTAGCTGGCCATAACCTAGAGCAGCCTGGTAATTGGTTAAGCGAAAATTGTGTCCTACTACTTCATGCCAATAGCGTTTTTCAGATTTCATTCCATGATTACGAATCAGCCTAGCCATATCAGCAAGTTCAGTGTTATTTGCAACAACACAACCACCTTCACCCATAGTGATTGTCTTCGTAGCTTGAAAACTAAAACAACCAAAATCACCAAACGTTCCCGCATACTGGCCAGAATATTTTGAAAATGACGCTTCAGCAACGTCTTCGATGATTTTAATGTTGTGTTCTCTGGCTATTTCTTTAATACTATTCATTGCACAAACGTTACCATAAATATGCACCGGAATAATGGCTCTAGTATTTTTCGTAATTTGTGATTCGAGCCTTTCTGAAGATAAAAGCCAAGTATCAGAATCGACATCAACAAAAACTGGTTTTGCACCAGTAGCTAAAACCATATTGGCTGGTGCAGCAAAGGTGTAACCTGGAATGATAACCTCATCTCCAGGCCCAATTTTTGAAGCTAAAAGCGCTAGGTAAAGAGCGGTGGTGCCATTTGAAACAGTAATTGCATTGCTTACACCCAAATGATCAGCAAAAGCTTTTTCAAATTTTCTTATGTAATCGCCATCTGATATCCAGCTAGAATCAAGCGCGTCTTGGACATATTTTTTTTCGTCTCCCCAAAAATGGGGACAAAACCAATTAATCATGATTAAAATCACTATTCTGTAAATTTATCAAATAAATGCTGGTCTTAAGTTGCCCTAACACGGTTGTCGCTATTTTTCTTCCTCCCATGGAAGGATAAAAACAAACAGCTTCTTTTTGGGTTTCTGAGGCCGCGACCTTAAACGCGCAAATGTTATGTTCAACAAAATCCTTGCTTAAACCAATAAACAACTTCCTGCCTATGCCCTGTCTTAAGTGGTCTGGTTTTACAACCATGCTAAGTAATTCGGCCTTAGGTAAATTACTTGCAGAGAGGTTCAGTAAAAAATATTTTTTCAAATTATAAGTTTGAAAAAATATTTTTGGCCTGGCTAACAATAAAACCAAAAGTCTCCATAAAACAAAATAACCATAACGAAACAAAAACCGTTTGTAAAACCTGTCAACATCATAAGCGCCACAAACAAACCCGACAATTCTTGTGTTTTTTATTGCAACCATCAAAACTGCGCTAGAGTCTGAGGCAACAAAAAAATAAAGTTTCTTTAAAAAATTGATCCCCATTTTTGTCAAAAGGCCAACACTTAGTTGCTCAGCATGCAACTTGGCGATTTCCTGGATATATTGATCAGGAGATTTTGGTGAGATTTTAATAAGCTGGATGTCCGGCATATACCAAAGGATTCCTATTTTTTTGGTACCAAAGGAAATAGTAATTTAATATCTTTAAATAGCGCGGTTGCTATAAAAAAATCTCTGAAGTGCCACGGCAATACCAGCAAATAATCAGGCTTCTTCGCAAGCAATTCTTTTTCAGATATAATCGGAATCAAGGTTCCGGGAGTATACTTACCAAACTTATCCTTATTTACTTCCCCAACACAGGAAATATCTTTTGCGGTAATTCCACAGTATTGCAAGATAACGTTACCTTTGGTCGACGCACCCAAACCGTAAATTGTTTTTCCTTCTTTTTTAATTGATTGTATTTTTTGCAGCAATTGTTCCCGAGCCTCAGCTGCCCGAACAGCAAATGCCAAATAGGGTTTTAAGGTATGTAATTCTAATGCCTTTTCTTTTTCTAATATTTGCTCGATTAGTTCTTCGTTTGCTAACAAGCTACTTTCTTTTTTACCAACTATAATAGAAAAACTCCCGCCATTAACCGCATTAAACTCAACATCTAAAATTCTCAGATCAGCTTTTTCTACGATCCATTTGATTTGTGTTAATCCATAATACTCCAAGTGTTCGTGACACACCGTATCAAATGAATTTTGCTGGAGCATTTCTGGCATATAACTTTGCTCTAGCACCCAAATACCATCGGCAGCCAAAACATGGGCAATATCTCTGGCAAAACCAACAGGGTCCTCAAGATCATAGAACATCGAAAATGAAGTTATGACTTTGACTTTTTTGTTGCCGATAGCGTTTTCTACAGTGGCGGCATTAAAAAAATTTGGGATCAGTTTTATATTTTCCGGGTAGTATTTTTCAAATCCACCACCAATCGGATCTATGCCTATAAGCTCATAGCCATTTTGAGGATAAAATTTCAAGGTTGTGGCATCATTACTACCAATATCAATAATTACATCACCAAAATTTAGATTAGTATAGGAAAGTATTTTGGATACTTTATTGTGCAAATGCTCGACCATGCTGGCATTCAAACCCGAACGATAGCCATAGTTTTTACTATATAGCTCTTGTAAATCATAGCCATGCTTCAATTGAACCAAGCCACAGTGTTTTTTCGGATCATCCCCCAGACATTTAACCAAAGTTAACGGCCCTACAGTTACCTTTTGCTCCTTTGAGCTTGGAAATACACCAGTCAATGCCTGCTTACCTAGATTAAGCACCTCTACTAAATTATCGTTGCCACAAACCCTACATTTTTTAATTTCTTTATACATATCTTTTGCCGCCCAGCATTAATCCAATTGTTGCTTTTGTATATTGTACAAAGATTTTCACAAATCTACTATTCCCCTTTCCGTATATCCTCTCTCCCAAAACCGCAGGAATTTGTAATATAGTGGTTTTATTTTTCTGTAAATAATACATCAATCTTATACAATACTCTCCGTATCCCCAAAAAATATCATCAAATTTTAGTTTTTCTAAAACATTTCGCTTAATAGCAAAATAGCCAAACAAACTATCTGTAATATAATGCCTAGTCAAAATTCTAACAAAAATATTAAAAAACCAACTAGCCAAATGCCTAGCCTTGCTACTCATTTTTCCGCCATAAACAAATCTTGAGGCAACAACACAATCGTAATATTTAAGATTCTCTAACAAGACAGGCAAATACTTGGGCTGATGATTAAAATCACTGTCCATAACAACAATATAATCACCAGTAGCCTGCTCTATGCCATAACGGATAGATTTAGCAAAGCTTGGTTCTTTGGTTCTTAAAAAGGCTTTAACATAACGATATTGTTTTTGCAAAACAATGTCGTAAGTCTTGTCAGGACTGTTGTCGTCAACAATAATAATCTCATGTTGCCATTTATTTATTTCTAATTCCCGATGAATAGTATCAATTAATGGAATAATATTTCCGCTTTCATTAAAGCATGGTAAAACAACTGAAACAGTATTCTTATTCATTCAAACCTAATCCATATGCTCACAAAGCATTTCATGCCCATTATCTTTTAATAATTTACTTTTTCGAAAAAGCACCAAATCGCCATTTATCATATCAAAAACTAAATCATCAAAGGAATGTTCCGGCTTCCAGCCAAGCTTTTCCCTTGCTTTACTAGCGTCACCCAATAGTGAATCAACTTCAGTAGGACGAAAATATTCTGGTGCAATTTCAAGCACCGTTTGCCGCTTAACTCCATGAACTATGTAATTTTTTGCTAACAATAGTTCCACAAGATAAGCCCCATCCTGCCCGGTTATTCCAGTAATTAGCGCGGTTTTATTTTTCATATTTTTTTATAGTAAATTATTTGGTTACGCTATTTTTTTCTTGCTGGTTTTAACCAGCTCAAGAAATATCAGGCCGGTATTTGATGCATTAATATCGGTCTTAAACAGCCTTGAAAACAGACTGTATAATAAAATTGCAGTTATTATCCTGATCTTTTTAAATATAAACCAACGGTTGCATATTTTTTTGGTGATAAAAGCAAAAAATGATAGGGGCGCGCAAAGATCATTAAAAATACATATGTGTTTTATCGCGTAATTCTTTGAGTCTTTTATTGCGAAGCCATTTCGCTCCATAATCTCTTGCCAGCCATGATAATCATAACAATGATAGTGTCGCCAAAATTTATTAAAAAATTTAGCATATTGTTTAGCCAACCCTTGTAAACGTAATTTTTGTAATAACTGAAAGATGACCGTGTATTGCTCAAAAAACATAGTTGGCACCGTTACATACATCACCCCCTCATCACTTAATAAGCGATGAGCCTCTTGCAATACCGCATCTAGTTTTGGTATATGCTCCAACACACTATTGCTCAATATGGTTTTAAACTGACCAGACGGTTTAGGTATATTGTCGCCGTAACATTGGATTAATTCGTGATAAACACCAAAACTTTTAGCGCTTTCTAGTTCTTTTGGATTGGGCTCTACACCAACATCAATTTTTTCATCAAATAAAATAGAAGCAAAAATTCCATCACCGCAACCCAAATCAAGTATTGGCTGTTCCATCTTTTTTAAAGACAGTATTTCACACTCCAATGTCCGCTCAACCGCTAGCGGTAAAGGTGCTAACTTCAAATAGTTTTTAAAAAAATTATCTTTGAATTTCATATTAGTCTGAAAATTTTATCATAAAACCAAAAATAGCATTTTGAGGAACCCCGTCAACTATTGCATTCCCTTTTGAATAGCGATTAGTTTTCGGGTAGATATTAGTCGGGGATGCTAGCCAAGTGATGGCATTGCCATGTTTTCCACTGGGCGACGTCAGCCTTAGTTTATACCTCCCTCCTTTGGCAACACGAACGGACTTAAATTTGAATTTTTGCCAAAAGTTACCGCCTATGGGCTCAATAGGTTGCCAAGTTTTAGCAAGGGTTTTATCGGTTGGGTCTACTATTTCTAAAAGTATCGTGCCAGATTTTTTCCGAGCAACCGTTGTCAATAAAAGCTCAACCTCTTCCAAAGAATCTGTTTTTGCAACAAAGGGCTGTTCAAAGACTCTTTTTTTAATTAGCTCTCCGTAATGTCTCCATCCCTGTGCCTGCATAGCCTCATTAATAGTAAAACGATCCTTGTTTATATAATTTCCATAGATAGCAAGAAAAGCTGGCACGATAAAAATAAGAATGCCGACATAGAATCTATATCTCACATTGCCATAATTTATAGAACTTTTTTCTAGAATATAATTTTCTTGCATGGCTGATTTAAACTTCAGCGCAATTTGCACAACAAGATACCCCCAAAATGCTGATAAAAACACATATGCGCTATGCTCTTTGAAAAAATCAAAAAACCCAGCCATTTTGTATATATTTTCGAAATCTAGATCTAGTAACCACCCTCCTCTAAACATTGCTACATCTACGTTGTTTTGGAAAAATACAGACACCGTGGCTATAAAAAAAAGCATGCCGACCAGATCAAGAATCAAAAACTTTTCGCATCTTTTGTCGAGCACAGTTGTCAAAGCAATCGCCGGAGCGCAGAGCATAAGCCAGTGCGGATGCCAGAGGACAAAAAGGAACGGTAATATAGCCCCTACCAAAAAAACATAAGCGGCGACGCGTGGTAACCGCTCTTTGTTAATTTCAGATAGGTATGTCACACCGCACAAAATTGTAAAAGACGCAAACGGGTAATATATTCTCCAACCACCGCCGATATTAATTGCCGCGGCATAAATGCGGTCGATTATATAAAAATTTCTGGAACCCTCAATAAATGCCGGAGATTGATTATAAAGACATTGAATTAACAATGTTGGAACAAGAAACATGAAAAGAAAAATTAATATTCTAGGGATGCTTTTTTCGAACAATAGAAGTAGGGGAATAAAAATAAAAACTGGAAAATACTTGAAAGTCATAGCCACACCAAAAAACATGGTGGCCGCCAGTAAGTTAGTTCGCAAAAACATCAAGAAGCCAACGAGTGTCAAAAATACATATATAATGTCACATTGAGAAAAAATGAACTGAGAAAAAATCGCCAATGGGGTTGTTAGCCAAATAGCGGTTGCATATTTTCCCCAATCTTTATCATCGGAATAAATTTGAGTTATTTTGTAAAAAACCACTCCGGAAGCAGCGTACACGATGGTTGTGAGCGTCTTAAGCCAATAGGCAAGATAAAAAGGTAAATTATCTGGGCTTGTCAACAGACCAAATAGTTTAAATGGGTAAAGCCACAAGGCAGAAATTGCAAATAGAGTTGGTGGATATGACGGTGGGACAAGTATGTTTTGAAAACCCACATTTATTTTTTTACAATTATCATAGAAATCAAACGGGCTACCAAATAAATAACCTAATGAATCTAGCCCCACAACCAAGATGTCCTCATGAAAGAATAATACAGAACAAAATATTAAAAATGTACCGCCGACAAAGTAGTCGAGCTTGCTTAATTTATAAGACGGGAATAATTTTTTTACCATAAAGCTTCCCTGTCTAAAACTGCCTCATGTTTTTAATTTGAGCGGAATGCGCTATCTTATCTAGCACCCCATTTACATATTTGTATCCTTCAATCGAACCAAACTTTTTTGCAAGCTCTAATGCTTCGTTAATAATAACTTTGTACGGCACATCAGGGCGATACATTAGTTCATAAATAGCCAATCGCAATACCGCGCGCTCTACTTGATTCAATTCTTTTAATTTGCGATCAAGAAATGGTGTCATAACTTCATCAATCGCCTCTATATTTTTGGTTGTGCCACGCAATAAATCGTTAAGATATTCAGCGTCAACCTTTTTTGGATTGAGCTCAGCGAGATATTGCACCGCAATATCGTCGATGCTACTTGTGGTAAATTGCCACTGAAAAATAGCTTGCAATGCTAAAGAGCGTGCCTTGTGGCGGGCGTGAGATTTCATTATAAAAATAACCTATTATTAATTTATTTTTCCTGCAGTTTTTTTACTTCTTCGCTAAAAGCTCGGACATCCTGAAAGCTTCTATAAACCGAGGCAAATCTAACATAAGCAACCTGGTCAAGGCTACGCAATTCTTCCATTACCATTTCGCCAACCGTATGAGAGCGCACTTCCATCTCTCCAGTTGTGCGTAATTTATGCATTATGTGCTGTACGGCCACCTCAAGTTGTTCCGTGCTGACGGGCCTTTTTTGCAAAGCATGCTGCATCCCTCGGCGCAGTTTTTCTTCGTCAAAGGGTTGGCGCACGTGGTTACGCTTGATAACTCGCGGTAAAGTCAATTCAGCCACTTCGTAAGTCGTAAAGCGCTCGTTGCAGTCGATACATTCGCGACGGCGACGCACTTGTTTGCCTTCGCCAACCAAGCGTGAGTCTATTACCTTTGTATCATTAGCGTTGCAGAATGGACAGTGCATTTTATTTCTCGTACACCGGAAATCTGGCGCACAAATCTAAAGCTTCTTTTTTGATTCGCTCAATTGTTTTTGTATTATTGATATCATCTAAAATATCACAAACCCAATTGGCAACCTGTTCTGTCTCGCTTTCTTTAAAACCACGGGTTGTGATAGCAGGAGTTCCCAAACGCAATCCGCTTGTCACCATTGGCGGGCGAGGGTCGTTTGGTACCGAGTTTTTGTTGGCGGTAATATTTGCTTTGGCGAGAGCATCCAATGCGTCTTTGCCCGTGATGTCTTTGTTAATCAAGCTCAATAAAAACAAATGGTTATCGGTTCCACCGGATACCACATCATAACCACGCTGCATTACAATTTTAGCCATTGCTTTGGCGTTATTCATTATTTGTTGTTGATAAATCTTAAACTCAGGCTGCATCGCTTCTTTAAACGCCACAGCTTTTGCAGCGATCACGTGACATAACGGACCGCCTTGTAGCCCTGGAAAAGTGGCAGAATTAAGCTTCTTTTCTAAGTCCGGGTTTGATTTTGCCATAATCAAACCCGAACGTGGGCCGCGTAGTGTTTTGTGTGTCGTTGTTGTTGTAATATCTGCAATTTTTAGCGGTGAAGGATATAGACCAGCTGCGATTAATCCAGCCACATGGGCAATATCTGAAATTAAAAAAGCCCCAACCTCATCTGCAACTCTACGAAATCTCTCCCAGTCAACAATGCGTGAATAAGCCGAAAACCCGGTCATAATCAGCTTTGGTTTATGCGTGCGCGCCAGTTCTTCAACTTTGACGTAATCGATCTCCCCAGTTTTTGGATCAAGGCCATAGGGAATGGCATTATAAATTTTTCCCGAAAAGCTTACTTTGGCGCCATGAGTTAAATGTCCGCCGGCCGATAAGTCCATGCCCATGATGGTGTCGCCAGGAACTATACACGCGAAATACGCTGCCATGTTGGCTTGTGAGCCAGAGTGCGACTGCACATTAGCAAAATCGGCGCCAAACAGCTCCTTGGCGCGCGCAATTGCTAAGTTTTCGGAAATGTCTACGTATTCGCAGCCACCATAATAACGTTTGCCGGGATAACCTTCGGCATATTTATTGGTTAACACTGATCCTTGTGCTGCTAAAACTCGCGGGCTGACATAGTTCTCAGAGGCGATTAATTCGATATGCTCTTCCTGGCGCGTCGATTCTTTTTGTATTGCGTCCCAAAGTTCTTGATCAAATTCCGCGACAGAAGGATTGTTCTTGAACACAGGTCTTCTCCTAGGGTGTAGGGTGTAGGGGTCAAGTCCTTACAATCGACAACGCTGCTTATTTGAATCGAACTAAAACAAGCACGTTCTGTTGTCGATTGTAAGGACTTGACCCCTATCTTATCGTACAGCCTGCAAAGCTTCAATTAAATTATCAACCGCGATAACCTCGATTTCAGGGAAAGGCTTTTTGGGGGCATTAGCTTTAGGGATAATTGCTTTTTTAAATCCATGTTTTGCTGCTGCCTTTAACCGTTCTTGGCCGCTTTGTACTGGTCTAATTTCTCCCGCTAAACCAACTTCTCCAAAGATGACCATATTTTTTTCTAATGGTCGATTGCGCATGCTTGATAAAACGGCGAGCAACAGCGCCAAATCTGCCGCGGTTTCGGTAACCCGAACTCCGCCAACAACGTTAACAAAAACGTCTTGATTATAAGTTGGAATGCCACCGTGACGATGCAGGACCGCAAGTAACATCGACATGCGATTTTGATCAAGACCAACGGTAACGCGGCGCGGATTTGCAAGATGGCTTTCGTCAACCAGGGCTTGTACCTCAACCAACAGCGGGCGGCTTCCTTCCCAAGTTACCATCACCGAACTGCCGGCGACCTGGGCATTGTAGTGGGAAAGAAAAATTGAGGATGGATTGGTGATTTCTTTGAGTCCATGATCGGTCATGGCAAAGACCCCGAGCTCATTAACCGCGCCAAAGCGGTTTTTGGTTGCGCGGACCACGCGGTAGCGGCTATCGCTATCACCCTCAAAATATAAAACACAGTCAACCATGTGCTCCAAAACTCTTGGGCCAGCTAAGGTACCCTCTTTAGTAACATGCCCAACTATAAACATTGCCGCCCCAGAATGTTTGGCGTAACGCACAAGCTGGGCAGCGCTTTCTCTGACTTGGCCGACGCCGCCAGGTGCTGATTGGATCACTTCGGTGTACATGGTTTGGATGGAGTCGATCACGATAACATTTGGCTTTTCTTGCGAGGCTATTGCAATGATTTTTTCGACTTGTGTTTCGGCAAACAGGCATAGTTTATCTTGTGGGAGCTCCAAACGCCGTGCCCGCATGGCGATTTGTTGCAGCGATTCTTCGCCAGTGACGTATAAAACTTTGTGATTTTGCCCTAGATTACAAAGCGCTTGTAGTAACAGGGTTGATTTGCCAATTCCAGGATCCCCACCCACGAGTATTGCTGAACCAACAACCACTCCACCGCCAAGGACGCGATCTAGCTCGCTGATTGCTGTTGGCAGGCGGGGTTCATCATTTAAGCTAACATCAGCGAGCAATGAAACACTGTCCGCGGTTGTTGCTAAGTATCCGGAAAAGCGTGGGTTGCTTTTGACGACAACGTCTTCAACCATGCTGTTCCATGCACCGCAATCGGAGCATTGCCCTGCCCATTTTGGGTGTTGGGCACCACATTTTTGGCAGGTATAAACAAATTTAGTTTTGGCAGTCATTTGTGTAAAATGGTAACATAAATTAGAGTTTGTAAATAGTTTCACAGGATCCAAGATTAAACATGAATCTCAAAGGTACACTATACATCATCGCCGCAGCCTCTGGTACAGGGAAAACCAGCTTAGCCAAAGCGCTTGTGGCAACGGTAGAAAACGTAAAAATCTCGATTTCCCACACTACCCGGCCAATTCGAAGCGGTGAAACAGCTGATCGAGATTACTTTTTTGTCGATGAGGTGGCTTTTGAATCACTGATAAAAAAAGAAGAGTTTTTGGAGCATGCTCGGGTTTTTAATCATTATTATGGTACGTCGCGCCGATGGGTTGAGGGGCAGTTAAATGCTGGGATCGATGTTATTTTAGATATTGATTGGCAAGGGGCTCAGCAGGTTCGCAAGCGCATGGGGTGTATTAGTATATTTTTATTGCCGCCATCTCGCAATGAACTTCGCCTGCGACTCGAAAGAAGAAAGCGCGAGGATGCCAAGATTATTGAGGATCGCTTGGCTGCGGCGGGTTCGGAGATTTCTCATTGTAAAGAATTTGACTATATCGTAATCAATGATAAATTTGAAAGCGCACTTGAGGATTTAAAAGCCATTGTTTGTGGCAAAAGATTACAATGCGAGCATCAGATAAAAAAACATGATATGCTCATCAAGGAACTGTTGAATAATTAACATCAAATATAAAAAAGTTTTATAAATCAAAAGGTTGGTATTTATGGCGCGTGTAACAGTAGAAGATTGTTTAGAAAATGTTGATAACAGATTTGAATTAGTATTGGTTGCTAGTAAACGTGCGCGTCAACTAGCAACTGGAGGGGTGAGCCCTCTTGTTCCATCTGAAAACGATAAAGTCACAGTTATTGCTCTACGAGAAATTGCAGAAAATCTCATTAACGCTAGTATTCTTGATGGGAACAAAGTTGCACCAAAGATAATGACTGAAGAGGTCAGCGAGATTTCTAAAGAAATTATCGAAGAAACTCAAACGATAGCAGAAGAGTTGGCGCAGCCAGAAAAAGAAAACGACGATATAACCATCGAAGCCGAATAAGACAAACCGCACCAACTTCGAGCAGTATGCGCGCTTAAGGCATATAATTTGATCAGTGCCCATGCTTTTTACGGTATGGGATCGGGTTTTTTATAACAGGACCAACGTGCATCTCTACAAACAACTCCATAAAAAACTGAGTTATCTTGAAACTGATCAAATTGAGCAAATTCACCAAGCCTATCTGATCGCCTCCGAAGCACATCTGGGACAAAAGCGTGATACAGGCGAAAACTTTATTACCCATCCGACTGCCGTAGCTTGTATTCTGGCTGATATGCACATGGATCCCCAGAGCATTATCGCCGCGTTGTTACATGACGTTATTGAAGACACCCCAACAACTAAAGAAAAAATAGTTTCTCAATTTGGCCAAACCATAGCCGACCTAGTTGACGGCCTTACCAAGCTCACAAAAATTGAAGCATCAAATAAGGCAGAAAATTACGCCAATAGTTTCCGTAAAATGGTATTGGCCATGTCACAAGATATTCGCGTGATTTTAATCAAACTCGCCGATCGTTTGCATAACATGCAGACCATCAGCGGCGTGATGCCGCATAAGCGTCAGCGCATTGCCAAAGAAACCCTGGATATTTATGCTCCAATTGCTAATCGTCTGGGAATGCGTGACATTTGTGTTGAGTTAGAAAACCTAGCCTTTGCAATCATATATCCTCGGCGTTATCGGGTTTTAAAAAAAGCCATAGGACAATCTTATGGCAGCCATAAAGAAGTTATGGCTACTATTGAAAAAGAACTGAATCAGGCGTTCATTAAAAGCTCCTTAGAAAGCACTACAATTGCCGGCCGGGAAAAACATCTTTATGGTGTTTATAAGAAAATGCTAAGCCACCATCTCTCTTTTGCCAATATTATGGATGTGTACGCTTTTCGCATTATTGTGAAGAAGGTCGGGGATTGTTATCGTGCTTTAGGCATAGCGCATAGTCTATACAAACCAGTACCAGGTAAATTTAAAGATTATATTGCCATCCCAAAAGCCAATGGCTATCAATCGTTGCACACGGTTTTGTTGGGCCCCCATGGTATTCCAATAGAAATCCAAATTCGCACGCAAACAATGGATCAAATGGCCAATAGCGGTATTGCTGCGCACTGGCTGTATAAGTCTGGTGATAAAAGAGCTAACGCTGCTCATATTCGTGCACAGCAGTGGATCAATAACTTGCTTGAGATGCAACAAAACACCAGCAGCTCTTTAGAGTTTATCGAAAACGTAAAAATCGATCTGTTCCCCGATGAAGTTTATTTGTTTACCCCCAAAGGGAACATCATGGAGTTACCCCGTGGTGCCACAGCTGTAGATTTTGCCTATGCTGTGCATACCGACATTGGCAATACCTGTGTTGCTGCGAGAATTGATCGCAAGTTTTTGCCCTTGTCTACAACGCTACTTAATGGTCAAGTTATTTCTATTATTACCTCTACTGGCGCAAAACCCAATCCAGCGTGGCTTGATTTTGTAATCACCAGTAAAGCTCGCAGCGGTATTCGAAGCTATTTAAAAAATCAAAAACGCGGTGAACTAGTGGCTCTAGGTAAGCAACTGCTCAACAAAGCGCTGTCCGATTTACAACTTGATTTACAAAAAATCCACCCTGATGTAATTAGTGCCGCTATCAAACAAACCATTTTCAAAGAGCCAAATGATTTGTATGAAGACATTGGTCTTGGCAACCAAATAGCTGTTTTTGTAGCCCATCAAATTGCTAATACGATTGGAGAACAAAAAGATATTTCTAAAAACCAAGAAAGCAAGCCGTTGTTAATTCATGGCGCTGACGGAATGGCCATTAATTTTGCTGAATGCTGTTGTCCTATTCCAGGAGATCCAATTGTTGGTTTTCTTAATAAAGGACATGGATTGGATATTCACACAGAAGATTGCCCCAATATCGCAAAACTACGAAAACAATCAGAAAAATGCTTGCTTGTTCGTTGGGCGGATGATGTAACCGGCGATTTTCGTGTGGCGTTGCAAATAGAGGCCCTGCATAAGCGCGGGGGCTTAGCTGAGCTCGCTAAGGCAATCGCTAAAGCAAACGCCTTTATAGATGACATCAACATAGGTGAGCGTAGTAGTGGCTATTGCTTAGTGTCATTTCACTTAATGGTAAAAAACTCACCTCATCTTGAGCGCGTATTGCGACACCTCAGAAAAACATCCACCGCAGTCGGAGTTACGCGTAAAAAGGGTTAGCCCATTAAACAATGACAATCGACCTTAATCATATTCTTTGTTCTCAGCTAGGCGGGGTTGGACCAAAAACCGCTGATCGTCTTGCAAAAATTAATATTTTTACTGCCCAGGATTTGCTTTTTCATTTGCCATTGCGTTATGAAGATCGCACAAAAATTTCACCAATCCGCTGTGTAAAAATTGGCGAATATGCGGCAGTTGTTGGTGTGATTGAGGCTATTGAAATAATCCATCATGGGCGCGCACGATTAATTTGTAAATTGCGTGATACCACTGGCTACCTCCAATTATGCTTTTTTAATTTCGCCAAGCAAAAACTACAGTTTCGCCTAAAACCAGGGATGCGCCTTTATTGCTATGGTGAATTACGCTGGATTGGGCACGCGCCAGAAATGGTTCATCCCGAATATAAAATTTTAGCTTCTGATGAAGAACCGCCAACCGCTAAAACTCTAACCCCGGTTTATCCGACCACTGATGGGTTGTCACAATTTGTGTTGCGCAATCTGACCACTCAAGCATTAAATATCTCAGAAAAAAACCAGGCTTTGGCGGAATATTTGCCTGATGAAATTTTAGAGCAGTTCCGGTTTCCAGATTTACGCAGCGCTCTTAATTTTGTCCATAAACCATCGCCAAATTTAGATATTAACGCCATCACCAGCCGTGACCATCCAGCACGCCGCCGTTTGATTTTTGAGGAATTATTGGCGCAGCAATTGAGCTTATTAAAGCTACGAGCAGAAACACAAATACACTCGGCGCAGCCTTTGCTGTGGGATAATGCGCTCGCCACAAAATTTTTAGCGGGCTTGGCCTTTTCTTTAACAGGCGCCCAACAAAGGGTCTTGCAGGAAATAATCAAGGATTTAGCCCAGCCGAAGCCAATGTTGCGTTTGCTGCAAGGGGACGTTGGTTGCGGCAAAACAGTTGTTGCCGCTTTGGCTATTGCACAAACTGTTCATCAGGGGTTTCAAGCGGCAATCATGGCGCCGACAGAAATTCTAGCCGAACAACATTTTAAAAATATTGCACACTGGCTTGAGCCTTTGAATATTAAAGTTATTTTGTTAACTGGCAAAATTAAAGGCAAAACGCGCCAGTCGACAATTAAAAATATTGCCGATGGTAGCATTCAAGTAATAGTTGGCACCCACGCGATCTTTCAAGAAAAAGTCGAATTTAAGGACTTAGCATTAACTATTATCGATGAACAACATCGGTTTGGGGTGCATCAAAGGTTGCAGTTGCGAGAAAAAGGGTTGAAGAATGGTCGTTATCCACATCAACTAATCATGACCGCGACCCCAATCCCGCGTACGCTAGCAATGACGATTTACGCTGATTTGGATTGCTCGATAATTGATGAGTTACCAAAAGGGCGAGCGTCGATCACCACAATTATAGTTTCAAATAAGCGCCGCCAAGAGATCATTGAGCACGTACGTAGTAACTGCAAGACTAATAAACAGGCCTATTGGGTTTGTCCCTTGATTGAAGAGTCGGAAAATCTGCAGTGTCAGGCTGCAGAAACTTTAGCCAAAGATTTGACCGCTAGGCTACCTGAATTGCGCATTGGTTTAATTCATGGTCGGATGCCAAGCGCGCAAAAAGAAAAAATCATGACGGCGTTTAAAAAACACGAGATTGATTTATTGGTAGCAACCACGGTTATCGAAGTCGGTGTTGATGTGCCCAACGCAAGTCTTATGATCATTGAAAATGCTGAGCGCTTGGGGTTAGTGCAATTGCATCAATTACGCGGTCGAATTGGCAGGGGTACGGTTGCAAGTTATTGCACGCTGTTGTACCAAGAGCCGCTGACGCAACAAGCACGTCAAAGGCTATTATTGCTACGTAAAAGTAACGACGGTTTTGTGCTGGCGCGCAAAGATCTTGAGATGCGTGGGTTTGGTGAAATGCTTGGTATAAAGCAAACGGGCATCTTACAAATGCGCATTGCGGATTTGGTCAGCGATCAACATTTAATCCCCGAAGTGCAGAAAACGGCTTCTTTATTAATGCAAAAATACCCTTTAGTGGTTGACCAGATCATCCAAAGATGGCTCGGCACCAAGGAAAAATACGGGAATATAATTTAGTTGACTTCTAAAAATCATATAATTACAATGCCGTTTCCATTTTGGTAATAACCGAAAATGGTCGGCTGGCACTGTTGCTTGCTTATTCATGCAAAAATAGGTAATATACTGGCGTTAGTTGATTTACTTGTTATAAATTTTTTTCGAAAAAAATAGAGGAATAATTATGAAAAAACTTTTAGTAGTAAGTGCAATTGCAGCACTTGGTTTTACATCAGCAGCTTTAGCCGGTGGCCTTCCAGAAGAAATGCCAATGGCTCCAGCCGCGATGACTTCAGATGCAGGTATTTATGTTGGTATTAACGGCGGTTGGGGTTTGACCAATTGGAAAAATTTTGGCGATCGCACTGGAGTAATCACCAATATCAGCAATGACAACGGTGTTGTAGGTCGTGCCTTCGTAGGTTACGATTTCAACAGATATTTTGCCACTGAATTTGGTTATTCATACTTCTTTAATCAACCAAAATTAAACGCCGGTTCAACAACTGATTACAAAATCAGCAGAACCCAAACTTTGGATTTGGTTGGTAAAGGCAAACTCCCAGTAGTCGATAACTTCGATCTTTATGCTAAGTTAGGTGTTGGCTACATGATGAGCAAAGTCAAACTAGAAACCACCACTGAAGGAATAGCTAACTTTAGCGGTAACCGCAATGTGTTTAATGTGGTTTATGGCGCCGGTGCTGACTATTATATCACACCAAACGTTATTGCTAACGTTGAATGGTTGCGCGTCAATGGCAGTGCAAAATTCAACTCAACCGATGATCAAAAGAAATATCAACCATACACCGATGCTTTCATGGTTGGTTTAAGATACAAATTTGATGTGTAATTTGTGACTTAAGTTTATTTCGAGCAAAAAGGCGGCGTAAAACCCGCCTTTTGTTTTTTTACCCCTCGATCTTTCACAATCCTCTTGATTTCTCCGCCACTTCGCCTAAACTACTTAAGAAAGCAATAACCAAAAAGAGGACTACTATGTATAAAAAAATATTGTGTGTAAGTGTTTTGGCGCTTGGATTAAACGGCACAGCGCTTGCTGAAGACTTCAACGGCAGCGAATACAGCTCCATCTCCGATTCCAATTCAGGAATTTATTTGGGCGCGCAACTTGGTATGAGCAACCTACATTACGGTCCTAGTTCCAACTACACCACATCTTCAACAACTGTAGACAACAGGAACTTCGCTGGCCGAGGTTATGCTGGTTACGCTTTCTCGCAATTCATCTCAGCAGAATTAGGTTATGATTACTACGGTTTTCCAAAATTTAAAAACACCAATGGCAACACGCAAAACTTCCTTCAACAAGGTGTCGACTTGGTTGCTAAAGCAACCCTACCCCTTGATTATGGGTTTGGTTTTTATATAAAAGGGGGATTAGCCTGGATACATCGCGGCTCTTTAAATAGCAACTCCGGCACTTTTGCATCAAAAGATGCAAATAGCACAATTACTCCCGTCGGTGGACTAGGCGCCAACTATTGGTTCGCTCCAAACATAGCTCTTGATCTTTCATGGACTAAAACCATGACCGTTAGTGACTTACCAACAACAGACTTTATTGCGCTAGGAATAGTCTACAAACTAAACATTTAGTTCTGTAGCTTCAATAATCCGATAAAAAGGCAGGCCCTCCCTGCCTTTTTATAATTGATATTTTGAATGAATCATAAAAATAAAATTCTAATAATCGCACCATCCTGGGTTGGCGATTTGGTGATGGCGCAGTCTTTATTCAAACTACTCAAAAAACAAGACCCAAATTGCTCTATTGACGTTTTTGCCAACAAAGCACTGCATGGGGTCTTGGAGCACATGCCAGAAGTTGATAATTATTTAACTTCACCATTCGAACACGGGGAATTAAAACTACTTGAGCGCTTTAAGTTCGCAAAAAAACTGCGCAATAACTCCTACACACATGCATACGTATTACCCAACTCATTAAAATCATCGCTTATTCCCTTTTGGGCGAATATTCTTCAAAGATTTGGTTGGCTAGGAGAATGCCGCTTTGTTTTATTAAATAACATAAAAACGAGCACAGAAAAATGGCCATTGATGGTAGAACGCTTTGTTGCTTTGGGAATGAAATCTGGTGAGCCATTACCAAACCCATTGCCGTTGCCACAATTACAAGTATCAAAAGAGCAGATAAACGCCGCCTTGGATCGTCTAAAAATTAATTTGCCACAAAAACCAATCTTGGCCCTTTGCCCAGGAGCAGAATATGGAATAGCCAAGCGTTGGCCCACCGCCCATTTTGCTAAAGTTGCGCAAATCAAAAAAAGCGAAGGGTGGGATGTTTGGATTTTTGGTGGCCCAAAAGATAAAATTGTTGCCCAAGAAATCCAAACCCAGAGCAATAATATTTGTCTTGATCTTGCGGGCAAAACCAGTTTGAGTGATGCTATAGCACTCTTGTCATTAGCCAAGGTGGTAATAGCTAACGATACCGGTTTAATGCACGTGGCGGCGGCGCTTGATAGGCAACTGGTAGCCATTTATGGGTCTTCATCGCCAGAATTTACCCCTCCTCTCACTGACAAAGCCAAAATTCTTTCGCTAAATTTGCCATGTAGCCCTTGCTTTAAACGTGAATGTCCATTAAAACATATGAAATGTCTAAACGATTTGCGGCCGGAGTTAGTGCTGCAAGCGATTAATGAGTTAGAAAAATGAATGTACTAATCGTAAAAACTTCTTCTTTGGGCGATGTGGTCCACACACTCCCAGCGTTAACCGATGCAAAAAACGCTATTCCCGATATCAGCTTTGATTGGGTGGTGGAGGAAGATTTTGCTGAGATACCAGAATGGCACAAGGCAGTAAAAAACGTGATTCCTGTTGCATGGCGACGTTGGAGGAAAAATCTCATCAAAGCTCTTGTTTCAGGCGAACTAAAGTCCTTTTTAAAAACGCTACGCCAAAAAAAATATGATTTAATTATCGATGCTCAGGGTTTAATTAAAAGCGCCATAATTACCAAAATTGCACGTGGCACAAGTTACGGTTACGACAAAAATAGCGCCCGCGAACCACAAGCGGCATTTTTGTATAAAAATAAAATCGCGGTAGCCAAAGATCAACACGCAATAGCTCGCATACGTCAACTTTTTGCTGCTGCGCTAAAATATGAAATGCCAAACACCGATCCAAATTATGGCATTAACACACAACTATTTCCTCCCCCAAATAACAATGAAAAATATATGGTTTTCTTTCATGGCACAAGTCGCGAAGAGAAGTGTTGGCATGAACAAAAGTGGATTGATTTAGCGCAATTTGCAACCGCAAATGGCTTTATTGTGTATTTGCCATGGGGGAATAATATAGAGCTTGCGCGCGCCAAGCGGATTGCGCAAAATAACAATCAAGCCAAGGTTTTGCCCAAATTAAGTTTGGCGGCGATTGTGGCATTACTACAAAGCGCTAAAGGCGCCGTTGCGGTTGATACGGGGTTGGGCCATGTTGCAGCGGCCTTGGGAGTTCCAACAATTTCGCTATATGGTTCTACTGATCCAGAATTAATTGGCGCGATTGGAGCAAATCAAATTCACATGACTGATTTTGAACAAGTGGAAGCTGCAGATGTTTGGCAGACAATAAAAAACTGTCAGTTGATTGGTGCATAAAAAGAGCATTTTAGATATGATCAAATTACTTAAAAAATATAACACCCAATTAATTTTAATTAGCGTGGTTTTGTCGGTTGTATTGGGAATATACACTCCCGATTTATTTATCAGCATAAAATTTTTAGGCGATATTTTTCTTAATTTACTAAAACTATTTGCCTTACCACTAATCGCTTCTACTTTAATTGTTACCCTGGGTAGCATGGAGAAGAGCTTAAACAATTTAAAAGCCTTGGTGCGTGGGACGGCAAGCTATATGCTGCTTAGCGAAGTTATCGCAGTTGCTATCGCTTTGACATTGTTTAATTTGTTTGCTGTTGGAAAAGGGGTGGATTCAAGTTTAATTTTGCAGGGTAGCCAATATACCGCAAGCGATGCTCATAGTTTGAGCATCGCTAATTTTTTGTTGAATATTTTTCCGCAAAACATTTTTGATTCGCTGGCTAAGTTTGACTTGTTGCCCGTTGTGATATTTTCTGCCATGTTCGGAATTGGTTGTGCGATTGTTGGAGAGAAATCGCAAGCCGTCATCAAATTGTGTGCCGCGATGCGTGATGTGTCCAATACCTGTTTGCATGGGGTAATGTTGGTATCCCCAGTAGGAATTTTTGCTTTAGTTGGAGCCGGTATAGCGGCCTCAAGCGCCAGTGGGGGTTTAGAGAACAGTTTCACCGCTTTGATAGCTTTTGTGTCAATATTGGTTGTGGGTTTGGTAATTCATGCTTTATGGCAACTTATTTTTGCGGTCGTATCAAGCAAGCAAAGCCCGTGGAAAATACTTAAAAACAGTGTCCCGGTTTTTTCTACCGCATTTGCAACATCAAGCTCCGTTGCCACCTTGCCCGTCGCCATGAATGCAGCAGATAGCTTAAAATCTGATCATACGGTGACAAGATTTATGCTGCCTATGTGTGCCTCAATTAACGTTGGCGGTATGATGATGTATGAAGTCGCAGCCGCTTTATTTTTTTCGCAGGTGCTCGGATTGGATTTGTCTTTGTCGCAGCAAGGGTTGATTGCTTTAGCTGGTATTTTAGGCGGCATGGCTGAAGGTGGCATCCCAGAAACCAGTTTGGTTACCTTGGTTGTGGTGTTTAAAATTGTTAATGTACCGTTAAATGCAATTTCTATTTTGTTGCCGTTAGATCGAATTATCGATCGGTTTAGGACCATGGTAAATATTTTTGGCAATATGTGCGGTGCGATTATAGTTAGCCAATTTCTGAAGAAAAAGGATTTGAAGCAAAATCAATTATAGGCGCGCACCTTGTTCTAACCCCCGTTATTATTAATCACACAACCCTTAATGCTCAACATTTCGCGAATGCGTGCGGAAATGGTATCCACTGCTTCTTGATCCATGTTGTTCCAAGGGATGATAATATCGGCGAGATCTTTTTGTGGTTCAACGTATAATTTGTACATAGGACGAGCAGAAATTAAATATTGTTCGATTGCGGCTTCCAATGATCCATTTCTTTTTTCTTTAACATCTCGCGTAATACGCCTCGCTAATCTTAGGTCATCATCTACATCAAGATAAATTTTCAGATCAAAAAACTTGCTCAATCTTTTCTCAGCCAAAATCAACAGCCCTTCAATAATAATCACGGGCTTAGGTTCCACTTTAATCGTTCTTTTCTTACGGGTGTGGGTTGCAAAATCATAAACTGGCTGTTCGATGCTTTCGCCTTTGCTCAGTTTTTTTAGATGTTCGATTAATAGAGAAAAATCAAGGGCTTGTGGGCGATCCATGTTGGATATAACGCGCTTCGCCAGCGGTTCATTTGACTGATCTTTGTAGTACATATCTGAAGCGATGTGCACCACCTTCCCCGCAAACCGATCCGACAACATTTTCGAAAACATAGATTTTCCGCTGCCCGTGGCGCCGACAACTCCAATAATAAAAACTGATTTTTTTGTCATTCCTGAATTTCCTTTTAAGTAAAAATTTAAAACCTGTAAAGCTATTTTGTAATAGCCTGGTAGTATAAAAGATAAACCTGAAATCCCAAAGTTTTCAATGAGATTGGAGGCTATTAGAGATGGTGTTTAAATTGCTAAAGCCGAGCGTGTCGCAACGCACTTTTGGTTTTCAAAAAGGATTGTTTATGCTCTCTTTATATGTTATTGTTTTATATATCATTATAGCGATGGGTAATGAACATGCAAACCAAGATATTAATTCGTAACACGAATAGCCACAAAATCAGAAATAGCCTGTTTTATTTGACAGCGTTTTTGGTCAGTATTTTTTTATGTCAATTTTCTTACGCTAAAGAAATTGTTATTAACGGTAGCGCCACTTTAGAAGATGTGGCTTTAAAATCGCTTACGGAAAACGGTTCTCTTACTTTTAATAATTTAACGATTGAAGACAAGTTGCGTGTAAATGGTTCTGTAAATGGAAAAAAACTAAAGTGCAAAGAGTTTAAAATTAATGGTGGTTTGGATGGCAAAAATATAGAGGCCACAAAAGGCCATGTTAATGGCTCATTAGATGCTACTGATATAAAAGTGACTGAAGAATTGACAGTTAATGGTCAGGTGTTGGTTAAAAATGGAGATTTGGGCAGTGTTGTAATATGCGGACGTGACAGCAAGTTAATTAATTCAAAAATAAAGGATGTTTTTGTTAAGAAAGGGGATGGTGGAGTGCAAGTATTAGAGCTTGGCAAAAAGACTGTTGTATCTGGCGATGTGGTTTTTGAATCGGGCGAGGGTAAGATCTATCTAAGTGGCAGTTCAGAAGTGCTTGGTGATATTAAAGGCGCTACTGTTATTAAAAAATGAGTTTCACAACCAGCAGGGTCCCCGCCCCCCGCAATTTTTGTTAAGTGTTGGTTTAATATGCGCCCGTAGCTCAGTTGGATAGAGTACCTGGCTTCGAACCAGGGTGTCGGGAGTTCGAATCTCTCCGGGCGTACCAATAAAAACAAGAGGTTACGGTTTGTGCCGTGACCTCTTGTTTCATGTATCCTCTGGGGCCATTGCTGAAATGCATGCTTTTAATAAGATGCAATTGTGGCCTGTCCTTCCCAAGCTGAAGGAATCCCGTTTCCGCTTTATTGCAAAGGTTTCCCGTTAAGGGTCACCCCGAACCCTTCCAAACCCTCCCTGAAACTCGCGACTCCGTAAAACCCTGGTCTCTGCTTGCCAGGTACCTTTCCATAAATCGGCTCCAACACCAATTCACTGCTGATCCCTTCCGGTAATGCTATTTGGCGCTCGACGGCGAATCCCTCATCAGGACTGGCAACCACAATCCGGTGAGCGCCTGCTTTAAGTCGAATGCTTTTTTTGAACCGGTAGCGTATCCCATTTCCGGCCTCTTCCATAAGACGACGGGAATCGATATTTTCTTCCGACAGGGTGCCCTGCAAATGGGTTGACTGACCATCGACGTTGATCAACAGCCGGTATTCAGGAGTGCCGTGAACGTCTTTTGCAGAAAAGGCACCGGGCTCGTGGGTTTTAAGTGATGCATAGACAGTAATGTCAGCATAACCGGCTGGAATCGATCCTCCTTTTATTGTTTCCTGGAAGACATCGCTGCGAGTGCTTGTGCTTGAAGCCTTTAGTAACGCGGAACTATTTGCGCAACCGCTTATCACCGTCAAAGCTAGCGTTATTATCAACAGGTTGACTTTCTTCATCGTCCACTCCTTTAAAGAGAACAACTTCAGTTAGATTCAGCATCAACAAAGCTTAACGCTTTCATTCACCATCCGTGGCTTTAGCCTTGCCGAATACTGCATACAACACGGGAAGCACCAGCAGGGTGAGCAGCGTCGAAGAGACGACGCCTCCGATCACAACGGTGGCCAGCGGCCTCTGCAC
>CAZMGW010000013.1:0-33496 GCA_964565935.1 uncultured Coxiellaceae bacterium | reverse complement strand
TGCTCCTGCGGAGCTGGACTTATTCTTTAATATATAATGCAGCTTTGTTGCAAAGACTGCGTTTTACGATGTTTGACCCCTTTGTCATCCACATAATACTCAACTGTGCGCATGTCATTTTCATTGATTAAAAATTCTCGGCGTTGTAAATACGCATCACGTATAAACACATATGGATCGAATGCCTCATCAACTACCTTATCGCCTATCAACAATGTTGCGCGACGTTGGATAAAGTACAGTCCCGCGCTGCCATAAGCCAACTCTGACGATTGAATGTAACCCCACGGACTTAGCAAGAGGTAATTTACCGGCAACCCGACAGCGTCTCTTATCGTAGATGGCCCCAAAAATGGCAGCACAATATACGGGGTATTTCTTGAACCCCAATGCGCTAGAGTTAAGCCAAAGTCTTCAGTATCTTTTTCCAACCCAAGATGGGTAGCTACATCAAATAAACCACCAAGCCCAACTGTCGTGTTAATAACCACACGAGCAAGATCAGCTATCGCTTGCGGAAAATCTAACTGCAAAATTTCATTTGCCGCTGAAGTAACATCGCCAATGTTGCCAAAAACGTTATGTATCCCCTTTTTCAACTGCCAGGGCAGCACTACATCATAAGTTTTTGCTATCGGTCGAAAGAGGGCACGATCAACCGCCATGTTAAAATCAAAAATCTTACGGTTAATATGCTCGTAAGGATCTTGGGGATCTACGGGCCCGGTGTTAGTAGCACAACCGGTTATTCCAATAATCAATCCAGTTAATATTATCTGTCTAAAAATTTTGGCTTTATTTTTTAACATATTTATTCGGCAATTAGAATTAAGCTTCAAACAACAAGCAGCCCAATTATAGCTTCTTCTCTCTTATTTTAGCAATTCAATCTTGGTCGGGGCGAGAGGATTTGAACCTCCGACAACTGCTTCCCGAAAGCAGTGCTCTACCAAGCTGAGCCACGCCCCGTATACAAATAAAATTTAACTCATTACTGAAAAAGTGACAAGATATTAATGTGAGATTGCAATCCGAAACCACATAGTCTGATAGCTCAGCCTAAAATTCGCGTTGTTCGCGAATCGCGGTGCTTGGGGCAAGCAACGCGGTAATATCAAGATTTTAGCCCTTCGGGCAATAGATTTACTTGTTTTAATTTTGCGTCAATACTTCGGGCCAACGGCTACCGACCAATTAAGCTCCAATTGCAATAGCCTCGAAAAATATTTTTTAAAATCAATACGGTATATACCAATACGGGGGAAACAAATGGGATGCAAAAATAATAAATAGTAGGTAGAATAAAGGCGACTGTTAATATATTAGGCACATTGATAAAATTTATTGGAGAAATAACATGGCTCGAGGAGTAAATAAAGTAATTTTAATTGGAAACCTTGGTAACGACCCAGAAGTCCGATACACCCCCAGTGGTAGTGCCGTTGCTACTGTCTCATTGGCCACCAGCGAAACCTGGAGAGACAAACAATCTGGCGAAATGCAAGATCGCACCGAATGGCACCGCGTAGTTTTTTTTAATCGTTTGGCTGAAATTGTCGGCGAATACCTGCGCAAGGGCTCAAAAATATATATTGAAGGTTCGCTACGCACACGTAAATGGCAAGATAAAAGCGGTATGGAACGATATACTACTGAAATAATTGCCAATGAAATGCACATGCTCGACAGCCGCTCTAGTGGCGGTAGCAGCAAAGAAAAACACACGCCATCACATCATGACTCTTCTGAGGCGCATGTTGCCCATCATTTTGACGCAGATGTTCCAGCAACAAGCGGTGCAACAACCTCTCATGCTCCAATTGATGATGATATCCCGTTTTGATCTAGGATACACATATAAAAAACCCCAGAAATCTGGGGTTTTTTGTTTGAAACAGCTTTCTTTTATTAGTCTTCTGATTCCGATTTACGATCCAATAATTCAACAATCGCCATTGGTGCTTTGTCTCCAGCACGAATATCACATTTAATAATGCGTGAATACCCGCCAGGACGAGCTTTAAATCGTGGCCCCAAAATAGTAAATAATTTGCCAACGGCAACATCATCACGCAAACGATCAAAAGCCAAACGTCGATGCGCTACCGAATCGATTTTCGCCAAAGTAATTAATGGCTCTGCTATGCAACGCAATTCTTTGGCTTTAGCTAAAGTAGTCTTAATTACCTCGCTTTTAAACAGCGAAGCAGCCATATTACGAAACATGGCCTTTCTATGACTTCCAGTACGACTTAAATTTCTACCGCTATTACGATGGCGCATAATTTTATACCAATTGTTTTTTTATTTTTTTGTGACTTTTTCTTTTTCTGTCTCAGCTTCTATATCAATCTCAGCCTCAGGCTGCATAACAGGCAATTCCAAACCAGGTGGTGGCCAACCTTCTATTTTCATACCTAAAGATAAGCCTCTAGTAGCCAAAACCGTTTTAATTTCATTTAACGACTTTTTACCTAAATTTGGAGTTCTAAGTAAACTATTTTCATCACGCTGTACCAAATCACCTATGAAGAAAATGTTTTCTCCTTTAAGACAGTTGGCAGAACGCACTGTCAACTCTAAATCATCAACCGCTCGCATTAATAACGGATTCATCTCGTCATTTTTTTCTTCTTCTTTTGGCTCTTCTGGCTTGCGTAGCTCAACAAATGCTTCAAGCTGGTGTTGCAAAATTGTAGCGCTAGCACGAATTGCTTCTTCAGGATCCAAAGTGCCATTGGTTTCTAAGTCAATAACCAACTTATCAAGGTCTGTACGCTTTTCGACACGAGCATTTTCAACATGATAAGCTACCCGCAAAACCGGACTAAAAGATGCATCAACTAATAGTTTACCAACCGTATTGCCCTTTCCTTCAGTTTCTTGGATACGTGTAACCGCTGGTTGATAACCAAGACCCAAAGCAACTGTAATCCGCATGCTTAATTTGCCGTCTCTAGAAATATTAGCAATTACTTGCTCCGGATTTACAATTTCAACATCGTGTTCTAATTTTATATCTGCTGCTGTTACTGGCCCTGGGGTGTCTTTACGTAATTCAAGCACCACTTCACGACGACCATACATTTTAAAATAAACCCCTTTTAAGTTTAGTATGATATCAACTACATCTTCACGTACTCCCTCAATAGTGCTGTACTCATGCAATACATTATCAATCTGCACTGCAACTACTGAAGCACCTTCCATAGAAGACAATAAAATACGCCTCAAAGCATTGCCAAGTGTGTGCCCAAAACCACGCTCAAAAGGTTCTAGCACTATCTCAGCTCTAGTAGGGCTAATTTTCTTAACTTGGATAACGCGTGGCGTTAAAAAACTATGATAAATATCCTGCATTCTAACCTCTTTATTTTGAGTAAAGCTCAACAACTAAGTGAACCTTAAATTCTGGTGGAAATTCGCCAACATCTGGGTAACGCTTAAATATACCGCTCATTTTTACGCTATCTAAAGTTAACCACTCTGGAATTACACCTTTTTCAGCGAGTTCAATAGAAGCAGAAATACGACTCTGCTTCTTGTTTTTCTCTTTAATCGCAACTTCATCGTTGGCTTCTACCAAATATGAAGGGATATTTACGGTTTTTCCATTAACAGTTATCGCTTTGTGCCCAACTAATTGCCTAGCTTCAGCACGCGTTGCAGCAAACCCCAAACGATACACAACATTATCTAATCTTGATTCAAGCAAGCGAATTAAATTTTCACCCGTAGATCCTTTGCGACGATCAGCGGTTTTATAATAATTATGGAATTGCTTTTCTAAAATCCCATAATAACGCTTAATTAGCTGTTTCATTCGCAGCTGGACGCTATAATCTGTTGGTTTTTTACCAGCGCGATCGCCAAATTGGCCGGGGGGAGTTTCAGCTTTACATTTTGAATCTAAAGAACGCGCTCTACTCTTGTGCTGCAAATCAACACCTTCGCGACGTGATAACCGACATTTTGGACCAATATATTTTGCCATCTGATAAATCCTCTAAATCTTTTTAATTAAATTCATCCCTAGATTTGCCTAGGACTTCTAAAACACTCTAACCTATACCCTTCTCTTTTTTCTCGGCCTACACCCATTATGAGGCAATGGTGTTTTATCAGTAACGTTGATTATCTTGAACCCGAGAGCATTAAGCGAACGACCAGCAGAATCCCTACCTGGACCCGGACCCTTAACATAAAGCTCCAAATTTTTAACACCGTATTCTTTGGCAATAATTCCAACTTTTTCAGCGGCAACTTGAGCAGCAAATGGCGTGCTCTTACGTGATCCCTTAAAACCACACGTTCCAGCTGATGACCATGCTAAAACATTTCCCTGCTTATCGGTGATAGCAATTATTGTATTATTGAAAGATGCGCTTATATATGCGATCGCATCAACGATATTACGTTTTGCTTTTTTCTTAGTTGGAACACGCTGTGGTGTTGTCATAACAAATTCTCTACTTTTAAAGTTCTAAATTATCCTTTGGATGGAGCCTTTTGCAAAGTTACTGCTGCCTTTCTTTTTCCTTTTCGTGTACGCGCATTAGTTTTAGTACGCTGCCCACGAACAGGTAAACCACGGCGATGACGAACTCCGCGATAACACCCAAGATCCATAAGCCGCTTGATATTCATAGCAACTTCACGACGCAGATCTCCTTCGACAGTAAACTTACCTACTTGAACACGCAGAGCTTCAACCTCTGCTTCAGTCAAATCTTTAATTTTACGAGTTGGCTCAATCTTTGCTTTTTTACAAATATCAAGCGAACGCTGTCTCCCAATACCAAAAATAGAAGTCAACGCAATCACTGTGTGCTTATGCACCGGAATATTAATACCCGCAATACGTGCCATTAAAACACTCCATCTTTATGTTTTTATTACAACTTAAACTTAAGGGCGTACAGAATACCCTTAAACAAAATTAAAATCAATTTTGAATCATATTATTACACTTACATAACAAAAAGATTCAAATTTGAAATCTTAAAATATATCCAACACAGCTTGCTGCGTGAACAAAGCCATGGGGAATTCCCAAGGGGGAGAAGCGCAAGCTATCCTCCCGGGCGAAGTCAAACAGTTAAATTACCCCTGTCGCTGTTTATGCTTAGCGTCTTTGCAAATAACATGAACCACGCCTTTACGACGAACAATCTTGCAATTGCGACACATTTTTTTTACTGATGCCCTAACCTTCATAAAATCTCTCTAAATTATTTACAAATCACCACATCATTGATGAGCTTAGCTTAACTTTTCTTGTCAAACGCAGCAACCAAACTAAATCTATCTTATCATCATACCGCCGCCCTTTAGGCGCGATTTCTTCATGATCGAATCGTACTGATGCGACAGCATATGCGCTTGTACCTGCGCCATAAAATCCATCAACACCACAACCACGATCAGAAGCGATGTACCTCCAAAATAAAACGGTATATGCCACGTAAACATCAACACATCAGGCAACAGTGAAATCAAAGTGATATAAATCGCTCCAAAAAACGTCAGCCTCGTTATAACTAAATCAATATACGATGCAGTGTTGTCCCCTGGCCTAATTCCAGGAATAAATGCCCCAGATTTCTTCAAGTTTTCTGCTATTTCCTTCGGATTAAAAACCAGCGCCGTATAAAAGAAACAGAAAAAAACTATCGCTACAGAATAACAAATCATGTATAGCGGTTGTCCCATCGACAAAAGAACGCTAACTTGGCCCAACCATTCCATTCCCTTGCCTTGCCCAAACCACTGCGCTAAAGTCGCAGGGAACATAATAATACTTGAAGCAAAAATTGGCGGTATTACCCCCGCCATGTTTATTTTAAGCGGCAAATTACTGCTTTGAGCATTATAAAGCATTCTGCCAGTTTGCCTTTTGGCATAATTCACGGTGATTCGCCGTTGACCACGCTCAATAAAAACTACCACTCCTGTAACCACAACAACTATCGCTAATAACAAAAATAAGGATATGACCTGCATCTGCCCTTGGCGCACTTGCCCCATCACTTGCACCACAGCAGACGGAAAACTGGACACAATTCCAGCAAAAATCAGCATTGAAATTCCGTTACCAATGCCACGCTCTGTCATTTGCTCACCGAGCCATACTAAAAACATGGTTCCAGTAGCAAGCGTTATCGTTGTAACAAAATAAAAATAAGGCCCTGGAATTAATACCGAACCAGAACTAGCCAACCACTTGGCAATACCAAATGCCTGAAAAAATGCAAGTGCTAACGTGCCATATCTCGTATACTGATTAATTTTACGTCTACCACTTTCTCCTTCTTTTTTCAGTTGTTCTAGTGGTGGCAGCACTGAAGTAAATAGCTGCACAATAATAGAAGAAGAAATATACGGCATTACTCCTAAAGCAAAAATCGTAAATCTTTTTAAATTACCTCCAGAAAACATGCTAAACAAACCCATGAGTCCGTTTTTTTGCTGATTAAATATATCAGCTAATCTCTGTGGATCCATTCCTGGAACTGGAATATGAGAACCGATACGATAAACAAGAATTCCAAGCAACAAAAACAGCAGCCTCTGCTTTAGCTCGCTTAAACCACCCTTTGCTCCAGTTATACCTTGTTGTGCCATTTTAAAAATTCAACCGCTTGTTTTTATTATACTTCAATCTCGCTCTTTCAGAGCTGTCACTTTTTTATTTTATCTCTACCCAGCCCTGCGCCGCAAAAAGCGCGGCTTAGGCTGGGCTGATGAAGCCTTTTGCCCCTTTGGGCTATCGATTTTATTTTTCTCCCGCAAGCCTTAGGCTGGGCTGGTGAAGCATAGACTCCTTTGGAGCATAATTGCTATTTCTTTATTGGCCGATCTTCGATCTTTCCGCCAGCTGTTTCAATCGCTTTGCGAGCTCCAGCTGTCACTTTAATATCAACTAATGTAATTGCTTTTTCAATGTTACCAGCCAAAATAACCTTAGCACGCTTAACATCATTACCTATTAAATTAGCTTTTTTCAGCTCCGCTAGGTCAATGCGCTTGGCTTTTATTTTACTTAAATCGCGCAATTGTATTTCTGCTGTTTCATTGGCTCTTAAAGAACTAAAACCAAATTTTGGCAAACGACGTTGCAAAGGCAGCTGTCCTCCCTCAAAACCGCTTTTACGGCTATAACCGGAACGGGCTTTCGCACCCTTGTGACCACGGCCGCATGTTTTGCCTAAGCCGCTACCCATGCCGCGTCCGACACGCACTAATTTTTGTTTTGATCCAACAGCTGGTTTTAAGGTATTGAGGTGCATTTATATTTTCTCAACTTTCAATAAATAATTAACTTTATAAACCATACCACAAATTGCAGGGTTGTTTTCTAGCTCAACGGTTTGGCCAATACGGCGTAACCCCAAACCATGAACACACGCTTTGTGGCTCTTCAATTTTTTATTAGTGCTTTTCACCAAAGTCACTTTTAATTGTTTTGATTTTTTTTTATTTGCAGTCATAAATTACTTTTTCATTATATCTTCAACTCTAAGGCCACGTTTTGCAGCAATGCCTTCGGGGGTTGTCATTTCAGTCAACGCTTTCAGTGTTGCGCGCACAACATTCACAGGGCTTCTGGAACCAATGCATTTGGCTAAGATATCACGAATACCGATAACCTCACACACGGCTCGCATTGCACCGCCCGCAATCAACCCTGTACCTTCGCTAGCTGGAAGCATCACAACTTTAGATGATCCATGATAACCGATCATTGGATGTTGAATAGTATGGCCTTTTAAAGGAACGCGGAACATATTTCGTCGACCATGCTCCATAGCTTTTTGAATTGCAGCTGGAACTTCACGCGACTTACCCATACCAAAACCAATTCTTCCTTTACCATCACCAATCACAACCAGAGCAGAAAAACCAAAAATTCTACCACCTTTTACTACTTTAGCAGTACGCTTTATTGCTACTAATTTTTCTTGTAATGCGTCAGCCGATGTATTCTTTTCTGTAGTTGCCATCTTTTTTATTTCCTAGACTTCTAAACCCTGTTCACGTACAGCATCAGCAAGTGCTTTAACGCGACCGTGATACCTAAATCCGGAACGATCAAAAGCTACCTTTGTGATACCGATTTTTTTAATTTGCAAAGCTATGTTTTTTCCAACTATAGCTGCTGCTTTAATATTGCCACCATACACACAATCTTTTTTAATATCAGCATTAAGCGTAGATGCACTAGCAGCCACCTTACCGTCAGGCATAATCAGTTGGGCATAAATGTGTCGCGGCGTACGATATATGCTCAACCGCGGAACACTTAACTCTTTGATTTTTGCTCGGGTTTTTTTAGACCGGCGCATACGCGCCTCTTTCTTATCCATTATTTCTTCTTACCCTCTTTTTTCACTACAACTTCATTTTCATATCTGACACCTTTTCCTTTATAAGGCTCTGGTGGTCGAAAAGCTCTAATTTTTGCAGCTACCTGACCAACAAGATGTCTATCTATACCTTTTACAACAATTTCTGTCTGGCTTGGGGTTTCGATCGTTATTCCGGTTGGAACTGGAAATTTAATCGGATGCGAAAAACCAAGAGATAAATTTAAAACCTTACCTTGAGCTTGGGCTTTAAAACCAACACCAATTAATATTAATTTACGCTCAAAACCTTTGGTAACGCCATCTACTATATTTTTTACTAACGCTCTGATCGTACCAGCCAATGCGTCGGCATTTTCAACACCATCTTTGGGTGCAAATACAATCTCGTTATTCTCTTTTTTAACACTGACAATTTCCAGAGAATGCAATTGCATAGTGCCTTTCGGTCCTTTAATTTTAATTTCTGAACCGCTGATGCTGACTTCAACCCCAGCTGGGATAACTATCGGTTTTTTTGCAACTCGCGACATCCCAACCTCCTTAATTCACACTACACAAGATTTCACCACCCTCACCAAGAAGGCGTGCTGCACGATCGCTCATTATTCCCTTTGAAGTAGAAATAATAGCAACTCCCATACCACCCATAACTTGTGGCAATTTGTTTTTATCACGATAAACACGTAATCCTGGACGGCTAATGCGTCGAATGTTTTCTATAACCGGCTTTCCTTGATAATATTTCAAACTCAGCATTAGCTGTTTTTTTCCTTCAACTGATTCAACTTTATAATCTAAAATATATCCTTCGGTTTTTAAAACCTCTGCCACCGCTGCTTTAAGTTTTGTAGCTGGCATAGAAACATCAGGCTTTTTCACAGCCTGCGCATTTCTAATCCGCGTCAACATATCAGCTATAGGATCACTCATACTCATAATTTAATACCTTTTATTTACCAGCTAGCTTTTACCAACCCAGGCACATCGCCACGCATTGCTGCTTCACGCAAATGGATACGACATAAACCAAATTTTTTATACACAGCACGCGGTCTACCACACATTTGACAGCGACTACGCACACGAACTGGGCTTTCATTTCGTGGGCTTTTATTAAGCTTTATCACTGCAACCATTTTTTCTTCGAAACTTACGCTTGGACTCTTAATAGTTTTACGCAATTCGTCTCGCCTACCTCGCGCTTTTTGCACAAGAGCGCGACGCTTAGTTTCACGAGCAATCATACATGTTTTTGCCATACAACCCCTTTATTTCAACTCTCTTAGTGGGAACCCAAAAGCACGTAATAACGCTTTAGATTCCTCGTCGGTTTTCGCTGTTGTGGTGATAGTAATGTCTAAACCACGTAGAGCATCTATTTTATCGTAGTCAATTTCAGGAAAAACTATCTGCTCTTTGATACCCAAGCTATAGTTACCACGACCATCAAATGAACGCGCACTAAAGCCACGAAAATCGCGAATACGCGGGATCACCATTGTAATTAAACGATCAAAAAACTCATACATGCGCTTACCGCGCAAAGTTACTTTACAACCAATAGGCCAATCAGACCGAATTTTAAACCCAGCAATTGACTTACGCGACAAAGTTGTTACTGCTTTTTGTCCAGCAATTTTAGTTAGGTCATCAAGCGCGTTGGCCATGATTTTTTTATCTGCCGCTGCTTCACCAACACCCATATTAAGAGTGATTTTGGTTATTTTTGGCACCTGCATAACACTTTTGTAATTAAATTGTTTCATCAATTTCTTTACAATCGTGTCATGATAATTTTTTTCAAATCTTGCTGTCATAGTTTTCACATTACGCAGGCTAAACCCTGCGACTACCATTAAATTTCAACAAATTCTCCAGTGGATTTAAAACAACGGGCTTTTTTCCCGTCTTCTAAAACTTTAAAAGTAACGCGATCAGCCTTTTTCGTGCTTGGATTATAAATAGCCACATTAGAAATGTGTAATGGAGCCTCGCGTTCAACAATGCCGCCTTGGGTATTGGTGTTTGGATTGGGTTTTATGTGCTTTTTTATTAAATTAGCGCCTTCAACCACGATCTTTTGGCCCTTTTCAATAACACGCAAAGCTTTACCTCGCACTCCTTTGCTTTTGCCTGTTAATATTATAACTTCATCGCCTTTTTTTATCTTATGCATAAAAGCATTCTCAAATAACTCTATAAATTAATAAAACTAAAGCACTTCTAAAGCAAGTGACACAATCTTCATAAACTTTTCATTTCTAAGTTCACGTGTTACTGGACCAAAAACACGAGTTCCAATAGGCTGCATTTGATTATTTAATAAAACAACCGCATTATCATCAAAACGAATTAATGAACCATCGTCGCGACGCACACCGGTCTTAGTGCGAACCACTAATGCAAACAACACCTCACCTTTTTTTACTTTGCCACCGGGAATCGCGTCTTTTATCGTAGCTTTAATAACATCTCCAATAGCAGCATAACGATTTCTTGTGCCACCTAACACCTTAATGCACATGACTCGGCGAGCTCCGCTATTATCGGCCACATTCAACATTGTCTGCACTTGAATCATCAAAACTCTCCATCCACCATAACACAAATTTAACTGTTTGACTTCGCTCAGGAAAATAAATTTCCTAACTCAATCCGTAAAGAGAACTCACGTTTCTCTCCCTTGAACCCGCTCATAGCGGGGAACATATTTTACTCTTGACTACCATCCTTGATGGCTTTTTCAACCACTTCTTGCAACTTCCAACGTTTAGTACGAGAAATTGGTCGAGATTCTGCAATAATCACTACATCCCCTTCACTACAAATATTTTTCTCATCATGCGCATGGATCTTGGTCGAGCGCTTTATATATTTACCATAAAGTGGATGTTTAATTTTACGCACCACCAACACTACAATGGTTTTATCCATTTTATTGCTGACTACACTGCCGCGTAAGGTACGGACATTTTTACCCTTTTTAATCATGACCTTTGCCCTTCTCGTGTTTTCTCATTCAAAATGGTTTTAATTTGCGCAATCGTACGACGCACTCTTTTAAAATTATGCGGACGCGGCGCTTCTTCTGCACCTTTTTGTATACGTAAATTAAATTGCTCTTTTTGCAAAGCCTCTAACTCAGCAACTAGTTCATCAGTTGTTTTAACTCTCAATTCACTTGCTTTCATTACATTATCGTCCGCACAACAAATACTGTTTTAACTGGCAATTTGGCCGCTGCTAGAACAAAAGCCTCTCGTGCCAGCTCCTCGGTAACACCTTCTAACTCAAACAAAATTTTCCCTGGTTGAATCAAAGCTACCCAATACTCAACTGGGCCCTTACCTTTACCCTGACGAACCTCAAGTGGCTTTTTGGTAATTGGTTTATCCGGAAAAATACGAATCCACAACTTACCACCACGCTTAATATGACGCGTAATAGCGCGTCGTGCTGCCTCTAGTTGTCTAGCAGTAATGCGAGCACGCTCAGCCGTTTTTAAACCGTATTCACCAAAACTTATCGCAGCACCACGAGTAGCAACACCACGATTACGTCCTTTGAATTGTTTACGATACTTTGTCTTTTTTGGTTGCAACATAATTATACTCTGCTTGTCTTAGCGTCTAAATTCAATTATCGAAGGTTATGCCTTCGTACTTATTATTTGATTTTAATTCTTTTCATCAATCACAACTTGTGGCGCTTCTTCTGCCAAAACAGTTTTACCTATTTTTTCACCTTTAAATATCCAAACCTTTACCCCAATAATTCCATAAGTAGTGCTGGCTTTAGCAAGTGCGTAATCAATATCAGCACGGAAAGTATGCAATGGCACACGCCCCTCAAGATACCACTCAACTCTCGCAATTTCCGCCCCGCCTAAACGACCACTAACTTTAACCTTTACGCCTAAAGCACCGGCTTTCAAAGTATTTTGCATCGCACGCTTCATCGCACGACGAAACATGATTCTGCGTTCCAACTGTTGCGCAATACTCTCTGCAACTAATTTTGCATCTAAGTCTATTTTTTTAATTTCTTCAATATTGACGTGAACTGGAATACCAAGCATGTTCCCCAATTCTTTTCGCAATGCATCAACATCTCCACCTTTCTTACCTAAAATTATACCAGGTTTTCCGGCATAAATTGTAATACGCGCATTTTTTGCTGGCCTTTCAATTTGAATACGGCTAATCAAAGCTCCTGCGTATTTTTTAGATAAATAATTTCGCAATTTGATATCCGCATTCAAATAATCAGCATATTTTTTCGAATCTGCATACCAAGTGGATGTCCAATCCCTAACAATTCCTAATCGTATACCAACTGGATTTACTTTTTGACCCATGCCTAATTCCTCTTGCCGTCAGAAACTACCACATTAATATGACAAGTTCGCTTTAAAATGCGGCAACCTCGCCCTTTAGCACGTGCGTGCATACGCCTCATTCTAGTAGCCTCATCAACAAAAACTCGCGCCACCTTCAATTCGTCAATATCTACACCAAAATTATGTTCGGCATTAGCTATTGCTGATTTTAAAACTTCTTTTACTAAAGATGCAGCCTTCTTAGTACTAAAATTCAAAATATCAAATGCCCGATCAACCTTCAAACCACGAATTTGATCAGCAACCAATCGCACTTTTTGTGCAGAAGAGCGCGCATGTTTATGTTTAGCTATCGTTTCCATTGTTTTCCACTTAGAGCCGTTCATAAACTCTACTATGCTGGCCATAAAACATTGCTTTTCTGCGATCCGCTGCTCACATACCTACTAAAGTATGCTGCGCTGCGGTTCTCGAAAATCAATGTTTTCTGTCTCAGCCTAACGAGCTTCTGAACAGACTCCATTGTTTAATTAATTATAACTTCAAATTTGCTCCTTCGGAGCTGAATTTATTTTTTATTATCTTTTGCTTTTGTGTCTTCTTTCTGCGCCTTTCGTTCTCCCGAATGAACTCGGAAAGTACGGGTCTGCGCAAATTCGCCAAGTTTATGGCCAACCATGTTTTCCGTAATAAAAATCGGCACATGATCTTTTCCGTTATGGATTGCAACAGTTAATCCAACCATATCTGGAATAATCATTGATCTACGCGACCAAGTTTTAATTGGTTTCTTACTTTTAGAGTCTTGCGCTACCTCTACTTTTTTAAGTAGATGAGCATCGACAAAAGGCCCTTTTTTAACCGATCGTGGCACGTTTTAATCCTCACTTAGCATGACGACTACGAATAATCATCGAATTAGTACGTTTATTATGGCGTGTATGATATCCCTTTGTTGGTTGACCATGAGGAGTAACTGGATGTCTTCCTCCAGAGGTTCTACCCTCACCACCACCGTGTGGATGATCAACAGGGTTCATAGCAACACCGCGAACTGTTGGTCTAATACCGCGCCAACGCGAAGCACCTGCTTTGCCCAGAGAGCGTAAATTATGTTCTGCATTGGATACTTCTCCAACACACGCTCTACATACAGCCAAAATCTTCCTAACTTCTCCTGAACGCAACCGCAAAGTTACATACTCCCCTTCACGAGAAACAATTTGCGCTGAAGCTCCAGCTGTCCGCGCTAACTGTGCGCCTTTTTTCGGCCTCATTTCTATACAGTGCACTGTTGTACCAACTGGAATATTTTGCAATGGTAAACAATTTCCTGGTTTAATAGCTGCGTCAGGACCGGACATTATTTCATCACCAGCTTTCACATCTTTTGGTGCAATAATATAACGTCGCTCGCCGTCCTTATATACCACTAGAGCAATATATGGTCTGCGGTTTGGGTCGTACTCTAAATGTTCAATACGGGCTACGATACCATCTTTATCCCGCTTAAAATCGATCATACGATAAAATCTTTTGCTACCACCACCATGATGTCTGACAGTTTGTCGACCCATGTTATTGCGCGCGCTACCACGACCTCGTTGTTTAGATGTCAAAAGCGGAGCATGTGGCTTGCCCTTATGCAAATCCGCACCTACAACTTTGATAACAAAGCGTCTTGCCGGAGAAGTTGGTTTAGTTTTTATAAGCGCCATAAGTTAAGCCCCACCCAAATTAATCGCTTGCCCTTCTTTTACAGTAACATAAGCTTTTTTCCAGTCTTTGCGTCGCCCTTGGATATTACCAAATCTACGCCTCTTACCGCCCACATTGCTTACGCGCACAGCATCAACATCGACATCAAATAAAAATTCAATCGCCTTGGCTATTTCAGGCTTAGTAGCCTCACTTCGCACACGAAACACATATTGGCGGTCAACTCTTATGCCAGTTGATTTTTCTGATATACAAGGCGCGAGAATAATTTTCGTTAATTTCTCTTTGTTCATACCAATCTCTCTTCAACCTTTTTTAACGCTGGCACAGTAAATAAAACATTTTCAAAGCCGATTAGATTTACTGGATTAACATCACTTACATCACACACATCTACAGTTGGTAAATTACGCGTGGCTAAATATAAATTCGGCTCAATATTATCCACCACAATCAAAACTTTTTTAAGTTTTAATTCATTCAACTTCTTTATTAAATCACGGGTCTTCTGACTAGCAACAGTAAAATCATCCACCAATACCAATCTATCTTGGCGCACTAATTCCGCTAAAATAGAACACATGGCACCACAATACATTTTTTTGTTAATCTTCTGCGAAAAATCTCTTTGCTTAGCTGCAAATGTAACACCACCACTACGCCATATTGGACTGCGAATTGTACCAGCACGAGCATGCCCCGTTCCTTTTTGCTTCCATGGTTTGGCGCCACCACCACTAACTTCGGATCTGCTTTTTTGTGCTCTGGTACCAGCCCGCCCGCCAGCTCGATAGGCTTGGACAGCCTGATGAACCAAATCTTGATTAAACTTTTTGGCAAAAACCTTATCTGCCACTTCAACTGCGCCGACAGAACCAGTTCCTGATAAATTCAATAACTTAAGCTCCATCCCGGCCTCCTTTTGTTTTTTCTTTAGTTGCAGGTGTTATTACAACATAACCGCCTGGAGCTCCTGGAATTCCGCCTCTAACCATAATTAAATTACGTTCATCATCGATTTTAACTACTTTTTGGCTTTGAATGCTGCGATTAACACAACCCAAATGTCCTGCCATTTTCTTGCCTTTAAATACTCGACCTGGGGTTTGACGTTGCCCGATAGACCCTGGGACACGGTGCGATAAAGAGTTACCATGACTAGCTGGTCCGCCAGAAAAATGGTGGCGCTTAATTACACCAGCAAATCCTTTACCCTTTGTTACACCATTAACATCAACTATCTGGCCTTCTTTAAATAGATTAGCCTTAAACTCTTGGCCTACTGTCAAATCCTTGCACTCATCATCTGCTAAACGGAACTCCCATAAGCCATCACCAGCAGCAACATTCGCTTTGATAAAATGACCGGCTAATGCTTTGTTTACCTTGGTAGCTTTTTTCGCTCCTGTGGTAACTTGAATGGCGCAGTAGTTATCTTTTTCTTTATTTTTTATTTGTACAATACGATTTGGCAACACCTCGATAACTGTTACTGGGGCTGTTTTACCCTCAGCGGAAAATATTCGAGTCATGCCACATTTTTTTCCTATCAAACCAATCGTCATTTTATTAAACCTTTATAATGGCAGGCTGAACCTGCAACTACCAAAATTATTAATCAACACTAATTTGGACTTCAACTCCAGCGGCCAAATCCAATTTCATCAGCGCATCAACTGTTTTATCTGTTGGAAGCACTATATCAAGCAACCGCTTATGAGTACGAATCTCATACTGATCTCGCGCATCTTTGTCAGCATTTGGCGATGTACAAACAGTAAATCGCTCAATGCGATTAGGCAGCGGAATTGGTCCACGAACCTGTGCGCCAGTACGCTTTGCGGTTTCAACAATTTCATGTGTCGCTTGATCAATTAAACGATGATCAAATGCTTTCAAACGAATACGAATTCTCTGACTCTTTTTTATAACAGCTGACATATTTTTTATCTTTTAATTAAAAAACTTTCGTCGACTAAATCACCCCATCATATTTCTAGACGGGGGCCAAAAACACAAAATTTACTCAATAATCTTCGAAACAACACCAGCACCGACTGTTCGGCCGCCTTCTCGGATTGCAAATCTAACTCCGTCTTCCATTGCAACTGGTACGATCAAGGTTACGACTATCTTGATGTTATCTCCTGGCATTACCATCTCTACTCCAGCTGGCAATTCCACCGCTCCGGTTACGTCTGTGGTTCTAAAATAAAACTGCGGACGGTATCCCTTGAAAAACGCTGTGTGTCTTCCACCTTCTTCTTTCGATAACACGTATACTTCGGCTTCAAACTTGGTATGAGGCTTAATTGTTCCAGGCTGCGCTAATACTTGCCCTCTTTCTACATCTTCTTTCTTCGTGCCTCTTAACAATACCCCTACGTTATCTCCCGCTTCTCCCTGGTCGAGAATCTTTCTGAACATCTCAACACCGGTACATATGGTTTTTTGCGTCGGACGTATACCTACTATTTCAATTTCGTCCCCAGTCTTGACTATCCCTCTTTCGATTCTTCCGGTTACTACTGTACCTCTTCCAGATATCGAAAATACGTCTTCAATTGGCATCAAAAATGGCTTGTTCTTTGGACGCTCTGGTATTACAAAATACTCATCAATTGTCTTGCCCAACTTAAGTATAGCCTGTTCTCCAAGCTCTCCTTTGTCACCTTCTAGGGCCTTAAGGGCTGAGCCTACAACAATCGGGGTTGTGTCTCCTGGAAATTCGTATTGTTTCAATAAGTCACGAATCTCCATCTCAACCAATTGTAGTAATTCAGGGTCGTCTACCATATCAGCTTTATTCAAAAATACAACTATCTTTGGTACCCCTACTTGGCGAGCTAATAGAATGTGCTCTCTGGTTTGTGGCATTGGACCATCGGCCGCGCTTACTACCAAAACGGCTCCGTCCATTTGCGCTGCTCCAGTTATCATGTTTTTGACATAGTCAGCGTGTCCTGGGCAGTCTACGTGCGCTACATGATATTTCTCGGTTTGATACTCAACATGTGAGGTCGCGATTGTTATTCCACGCTCTCTTTCTTCTGGCGCATTATCAATTTCGTCGAATTTCTTTATCTCTCCACCAAATTTCGACGCCAATACTAATGTCATCGCCGCGGTTAATGTCGTTTTACCGTGGTCTACGTGACCTATTGTTCCGATATTTATATGCGGCTTTGTTCGTTCAAACTTTTCTTTCTCTGCCATTTTTTTACTCCTATTTTGCCTATTTAAGGATTAATTATTACGCCGGGTTAGGGCTAAATATGTTTTATATTATTTTTTCTTGGTTACTGATTCTGCCACACTCGCTGGTGCTTCGCTATATTTTGCAAATTCCATTGTATATGTTGCTCGCCCTTGACTCATAGAACGCACATCCGTAGCGTAACCAAACATCTCACCAAGAGGAACTTCTGCTTTAATAATTTTACCTGATGGGCCAGCATCCATGGCTTGAATAACACCACGACGACGACTTAGATCACCAACCACATCACCCATATATTCCTCAGGCGTAACCACTTCGACAGCCATTATCGGCTCTAGAAGAACTGGGTTAGCTTTAATAGCGCCTTCCCTAAATGCCATCGAGCCGGCTATTTTAAACGCCATTTCGTTAGAGTCAACATCATGGTAAGAACCATCAAACAAAGTTACTCGAACATCAACCACGGGATATCCGGCCATAACTCCATTTTCCATCTGTCCTTTAACACCCTTATCAACCGCCGGTATGTACTCTTTAGGGATAACACCACCAACAATATCATTAACAAATTCATATCCAGCCCCACGTGCCAATGGTTCAATTTTAACCCAAACATGGCCATACTGACCGCGACCACCGGACTGTTTAATATATTTTCCTTCTTGCTCAACAGCGCTGCGAATAGTTTCGCGGTAGGCAACTTGTGGCTTACCAACATTCGCATCAACACTAAATTCACGCTTCATGCGATCAACAATAATCTCTAAATGCAACTCGCCCATACCTTCAATAATTGTTTGTCCAGATTCCTCATCGGTGTGAACACGAAATGATGGGTCTTCTTGAGCAAGCTTATTGAGAGCAATTCCCATTTTTTCTTGATCAGCTTTAGTTTTTGGTTCAACCGCGACAGAAATAACAGGCTCTGGAAATTCCATGCGCTCCAAAGTTATAATATCGTCCTCATCGCAAAGAGTATCACCTGTAGTAACATTCTTTAAACCAATAGCTGCAGCAATATCACCAGCATAAACTTCTTTGATTTCTAAACGTGTATCTGCGTGCATTTGCACAATACGGCCAATTCGCTCTTTTTTAAATTTTACTGGGTTATAAACACTATCCCCTGAGCATAAAACTCCAGAGTAAACTCTAAAAAATGTCAATGCTCCAACAAACGGATCCGTAGCAATTTTAAAGGCTAATGCAGAAAACGGCTCTTCATCTGAGGATTTACGAATCGCCTCAGTGCCGTCTTCAAGGATTCCTTTGATTGCTGCGATTTCATTTGGTGCGGGCAAATAATCAATAACCGCATCTAACATTGCTTGTACGCCCTTGTTTTTGAATGCTGATCCACAAAACACCGGGACAATTTCGTTAGCAATAGTGCGTTTTCTAATACCAGCTCTAATTTCCTCTACATTTAATTTTTTACCCTCTAAATATTTGTGCATCAATTCTTCGTCTGCTTCGGCTGCTTGCTCAACTATTTTTTCGTGCCATTCGTCACAAATAGTCTGCAAATCGTCAGGGATTTTTTCTTCTTTATACGTCATCCCTTTATCTTCTTCATTCCAATAAATGGCGCGCATAATAACTAGATCTATTACGCCTTTAAAATTTTCTTCTTTGTCAATTGGAACCTGCATGATTGCGGGATCGGCACCCAAGCGCTCGCGAATTTGTTTTACTACTCGAAAGAAATCGGCTCCAGCACGATCCATTTTATTAACAAAACAAATTCGAGGAACTTTATATTTATTAGCTTGGCGCCATACTGTTTCTGATTGCGGTTCGACACCACCAACAGCGCAAAACACAACCACGGCACCATCAAGCACACGCAATGAACGCTCAACTTCAATAGTAAAATCAACATGTCCCGGGGTATCAATGATATTAATACGATGCTCAGGATATTGCTTACTCATTCCGCTCCAACGACATGTAGTCGCTGCAGATGTAATCGTAATGCCACGCTCGCGTTCTTGCTCCATCCAATCCATGACGGTGGTTCCTTCATGCACTTCACCCATTTTATGCGAAACACCGGTGTAAAATAACACACGTTCTGTAGTAGTAGTTTTGCCAGCATCAATGTGAGCAGTGATGCCGATGTTTCTATAATATTTTAATGGATGTGTACGCGACATGATTTTTTATTACCACCTATAATGAGCAAAAGCTTGGTTTGCTTTTGCCATTTTATGAACATCTTCTCTCTTTTTAACTGCACCGCCTTTTCCTTCAAGCGCATCCAACATCTCATTGGCAAGGCGAGAGGACATATCTTTTTCACCGCGTGAAAGAGCGGCGTCTACCAACCAGCGCATGGCTAAAGCAATTTTTCTGTCTGGTCTAACTTCAACAGGAATCTGATAGGTTGCACCACCAACTCTACGAGACCTAACCTCAACAGTTGGTTTTAATGCATCCAATGCTTTTTCAAACAACTCAAGCGCTGTTTTGCGAGCACTCTCATTGGAAAAAATACTTCCTTCTTTGCCACCTTTACGCTCGACAATTGTTTGTAAAGAACTATAAACGATTTTTTCGGCAACCGATTTTTTACCACGGCGCATCACAATATTCATAAATTTGGCTAACAACCTACCACCAAATAATGGATCTGGTAAAATTTCTCTCTTTGCTGCTGCTTTTCTTCTAGCCATAAATTTCAACTAAATTAAGAATCAAACTGTTTTATCTTGCCTGACGAACAAACCATCAGAATCAGCTAATTTACTTTCGTGACAAACCACAAAAAATAACTTAAAACCAAGAAACCACTTAAAACTAAAGCACACAAAAAAATATCCACTACTAGTTATTTTTTTGGTCTCTTAGCTCCATATTTTGATCTTCCCTGCTTTCGACCATCAACACCGGTGGTATCAAGACTTCCACGAACGATATGATAACGCACACCTGGCAAGTCTTTAACACGACCACCACGAATCAATACTACTGAGTGCTCTTGCAGATTATGCCCTTCACCACCAATATAGGTAGTCACTTCCATTCCATTGGTCAAACGCACACGCGCAACTTTACGCAGAGCTGAGTTTGGTTTTTTAGGAGTGATCGTGTAAACACGTATACAAACTCCGCGTTTTTGTGGGCACGCAGCTAACGCTGGCACAGAATTTTTCCAAGTTCTTAGCTTTCTTGGTTTTTTTATTAATTGATTTGCAGTAGCCATAATTTTATAATCAAGTAAAACAAAATAAAAATTATCCGCTTATTTAACACATTGATTTCTTACTCATTGAACAACTTTTAGAAACGACTGTATTGCTGATTTTTCTATACAAAAGTTATCAATAAAATCAATTTACTAAAAAGTCCCTCTTACCCAGGTATTCTGGGATGGAGGGCGATTCTAATTAGCCAAACAAGCCCTGTCAAGGGTAAACACAAAATATTAATCAATACCTCTTTTATCCCTGCTTCTCTGCCTCAGAAGACTTTAAGGCCTCGCTTAGCGCCTGCTCTGCCTTCTTAGCAACCATTAACGCTTCAGCTTCAAGCATCTCTTCGGTTTTAATCTCCACCTGACGCTGCTTCTGGCGCTCAGCATGATAAGCGTAGCCAGTTCCAGCAGAAATCAGACGTCCAACAATCACATTCTCTTTTAACCCGCGCAAATGGTCACATTTACCGGTAACTGAGGCCTCAGTAAGCACCCTAGTGGTTTCTTGGAATGAAGCCGCAGAAAAGAATGATTCGGTAGCAAGCGAGGCCTTGGTAATACCCAGCAATAACAACTCGAACTGTGCTGGCCTGCTTTTCTGCTCAGATATAGCCTGATTCTCTTCAATAACCACCGCTTTGTCGGCTTGCTCTCCTTTTAAAAACTTAGTATCACCCGGCTCAGTAATTATAACTTTACGCAACATCTGGCGTAAAATAATCTCAATGTGTTTATCATTAATTTTTACACCTTGTAAACGGTAAACCTCTTGCACCTCATTAACAATATATCCGGCCAAAGCATTTACACCCAGCAATCGCAAAATGTCTTGTGGATCAGATGGGCCGTCAGAAATCGTTTCTCCCTTTTCTACATGTTCCCCTTCAAATACACTAACATGACGCCATTTATTGATCAGTTCCTCATGAATTTCGCCATTTGGAGCCGTAATCACCAGGCGTCGCTTGCCTTTAGTTTCTTTGCCAAAACTTACAACCCCTGAGATCTCAGCCAACAATGCGGGCTCTTTTGGTTTTCTTGCCTCAAACAAATCAGCAACACGAGGCAAACCTCCAGTAATATCACGAGTTTTCGAAATTTCTTGTGGAATACGAGCAACAACATCACCAACATCAATTGATGAGCCATCTTCAATATGCAAAATCGCACCACTTGGCAGGAAATAATGCGCTGGCATATTAGTGCCGCTTAAACACAACTCTTTGCCTTTTTTATCTACCAGCTTAACCATTGGGCGTAATTCTTTGGTAACACCACTACGTTGCGTAGATCCAATAACAACAATAGTGCTTAAACCAGTAAGCTCATCAGTTTGGCGTCGCATGCTCACGCCTTCGACCAAGTCAACAAACCTAACCGCCCCTGCAACTTCAGTAATAATTGGATGCGTATGTGGATCCCACTGCGCAATTGTTTGACCAGAATTACAAACATTCCCCTCGTTAATTGTTAGCACCGCGCCGTACGGAACTTTATAGCGTTCTCGCTCACGACCACTACTATCAACAACTGCCACTTCGCCAGAACGCGAAACTGCAATTAAATTGCCGTTAGGGTGACGAACCGTTTTCATGTTATGCAATTTTACATTTCCACCGGACTTAACTTGAACACTATTGACTGCCGTGGCACGCGAAGCTGCGCCACCAATGTGGAACGTACGCATGGTTAGCTGCGTTCCCGGCTCACCAATCGACTGTGCGGCCATAATTCCAACCGCTTCACCAATATTAACTAAGTGCCCACGGGCCAGATCGCGACCATAACACATCGCACAAACCCCGTATAAGGTGTTACAAGTAATTGGTGAACGTACTTTAACTTGATCGATACTATGCTCTTCAATAATCTCAACCATAGCCTCATCGAGCAATGTATTATCTGGAATTAGCACATTGCCCCTTATCGGATCAATAACTTCTTCTGCGGTAACGCGACCAAGCACACGCTCATGTAGTGACTCAACAACATCGCCACCTTCAATCAGTGGTTTCATAACGATACAATGGTCAGTACCACAATCAAATTCTCTAACTACCACGTCTTGGGCAACATCAACTAAACGTCTAGTTAAATACCCAGAGTTCGCGGTTTTTAAAGCTGTATCAGCCAAACCTTTACGCGCACCGTGTGTCGAAATAAAGTACTGCAATACACTTAAACCTTCGCGGAAGTTTGCAGTAATTGGTGTCTCGATAATCGTACCATCAGGCTTGGTCATCAAACCACGCATACCAGCTAATTGTCTAATCTGAGCAGCCGAACCTCTGGCTCCAGAATCAGCCATCATAAAAATGGAATTAAACGAGTCTTGCTTGACGCTTTTACCCTTGCTGTCGGTAACCATTTCGCTTGATAGATTTCCCATCATTGCCTTGGCAACTTGATCATTGGCTCGAGACCAAATATCAACTATTTTATTATAGCGCTCTCCATGGGTAACTAACCCTGAAGCATATTGCTTTTCAATCTCCACAACTTCAGCTTCGGCTTTGGCGATAATGCTCTGTTTTTCTTCAGGAACAACCAAGTCGTCAAGACAGATTGAAATTGCAGAATACGTTGCATATTTGTAGCCAGTGTACATTAATTGATCAGCAAAAATTACCGTAGCCTTTGTTCCCAAAGTACGATAGCAGTTGTTAAGCAAGCTTGATACTGCTTTCTTGGTAAGAGGCCTATCAATCAATTTAAATGGCAGCCCTTCAGGAACAATATTCCACAGCAGTATTCTACCAACTGTTGTTTCAACTATTTTAGTGCTTTCACAACGCTTGCCGTGGTCATCAAAAGAAACCTCTTTAAGACGCACTTTCACTCTCGCATGTAACGATACGTTATTAGTCTCATAGGCGCGCAATGCCTCGGTAATATCAGAAAATATTGCGCCTTCATGAAATGCATTAATTTTTTCTCGAGTCATGTAATACAATCCCAAAACCACGTCTTGAGTTGGGACAATGACCGGATCACCATTTGCTGGTGAAAGAATATTATTGGTCGACATCATCAACGCACGCGCTTCAATTTGTGCTTCAATTGTCAAGGGTACGTGCACCGCCATTTGGTCACCGTCAAAGTCAGCGTTATAGGCTGTGCATACGAGCGGATGTAACTGAATGGCTTTACCTTCTATCAACAGCGGTTCAAACGCTTGTATACCAAGACGATGCAGGGTTGGAGCACGATTCAAAAGCACTGGGTGTTCACGAATTACATCTTCTAAAATATCCCAAACCTCTGGCCCTTCGTTTTCCACCATTTTTTTCGCAGCTTTAATTGTAGTAGCAAGCCCTCTAAATTGTAATTTACTGTAAATAAATGGCTTAAATAACTCCAGCGCCATTTTCTTTGGTAAGCCACATTGATGCAACTTTAATGTTGGTCCAACAACAATTACTGAACGCCCAGAATAGTCGACTCGCTTACCCAAAAGATTTTGACGGAAACGTCCCTGCTTTCCTTTGATCATGTCAGCTAAAGATTTTAACGGACGCTTGTTGGCGCCAGTGATAGCTCTACCACGACGACCATTATCCAATAAGGCGTCAACTGACTCTTGCAGCATACGCTTTTCGTTGCGCACGATAATATCTGGTGCATTTAAATCTAAAAGTCGCTTGAGACGGTTATTACGATTGATTACCCTTCGATACAAATCGTTGAGATCTGAGGTAGCAAATCTACCACCATCAAGTGGCACCAATGGGCGCAAATCTGGTGGCAACACCGGCAATACTGTCAAAATCATCCACTCAGGCTTATTTTTTGATTCTTGGAATGCTTCAAGCACACGCAATCTTTTGCTAATTTTTTTGAATTTGGTGCTAGAATTTGTTTTGGCCAAATCAGTGCGCAATTCTTCAATTTGCGCGGCAAAATCTATTTCTTGCAAGATACGCTGAATCGCTTCAGCTCCCATCATCGCTTCAAAATCATTGCCATATTCCTCTAAAGCCTCTTGATAAGTCTCATCAGAAAGCAGCTGACCTTTTGTTAATGGGGTCATTCCTGGATTAACAACAACAAATGACTCGAAATAAAGAATACGCTCGATATCACGCAAACTTATATCAAGCAGCATACCAATACGGGATGGTAAAGATTTTAAATACCATATATGCGCGACTGGACAAGCAAGCTCAATATGCCCCATACGCTCACGACGTACACGCGAAACTGTTACTTCAACACCACATTTTTCACAAATCACACCACGATGTTTTAAGCGCTTATATTTGCCGCATAAACATTCGTAGTCTTTGGTCGGACCGAAAATTTTGGCGCAAAACAAGCCATCACGCTCTGGTTTAAAAGTTCGATAATTGATGGTTTCTGGTTTTTTTACTTCGCCGAAGGACCATGAACGAATTGTGTCAGGCGATGCAAGCCCGATACGAATAGCATCAAACTCTTCGAGCTGGCCTTTTTTTACTAAGTTAAGTAGATCTCTCAAATTACAACCCTCAATAAAATTTAACTTCTCCGAATTTCATCCCCATCTTAAAGCTCAATGGATTTAAATCCGCACCCCTTACTCACCATCACATTCAAGCTCAATATTGATCCCAAGTGATCTTATTTCTTTAATAAGAACATTAAATGACTCCGGCATACCTGCTTCCATACTGTGATCACCATCGATAATATTCTTATAAACCTTAGTACGACCCACAACATCGTCTGATTTAACAGTAAGCATCTCTTGTAAAGTATATGCAGCTCCATAAGCCTCAAGCGCCCATACTTCCATTTCTCCGAAACGCTGGCCACCAAACTGCGCTTTTCCTCCAAGAGGTTGTTGTGTTACTAAACTATAAGATCCGGTAGAACGCGCGTGCATCTTATCGTCTACCAAATGGTTTAACTTAAGCATGTACATGTATCCAACCGTAACTGGACGATCAAACTTCTTACCAGAACGACCATCAGTCAACCACGCTTGTCCCGACTCCGGCAACTCAGCCAGTTTTAACATTTCTCGTACTTCTTGTTCAGTTGCGCCATCAAATACCGGGGTAGTAATTGGCACACCACCACGTAAATTGTTGGCCAACACTTTGATCTCATCGTTCGTAAGCTTTTCTAAATCAACTTTTTGCCCCTGACCAACATCGTAAACTTTTTGTAAAAATTCGCGCAACTCGGCTATTTTACGATGCTCATCTAACATCTTACCAATCTTTAAGCCTAGACCTTTCGCTGCCCAGCCTAAATGGGTTTCTAAAACCTGACCGACGTTCATACGCGACGGTACGCCAAGGGGATTAAGAACAACATCAACCGGCGTTCCATCATCAAGGAACGGCATGTCTTCAACTGGTGCAATAATAGAAATAACGCCTTTATTACCATGGCGTCCGGCCATTTTGTCACCCGCCTGCATGCGTCGCTTAACTGCCAAGTAAACTTTAACAACTTTCAATACCCCTGGGGCTAAATCGTCGCCCTGGGTAAGTTTTTTACGTTCATTTTCTAGTTTTTTATCGTGATCTTTTACCAACTGCTTCAGCTGCTTAGCCGCCAACTCCAACTCTTGATTGGCTGCCTCATCACTTAAGCTGATCTCAAACCACTGTTCACGAGGAAGATTTTCTAGATACTCACCAGTAATTACCGTGGCTTTCTTTAGGCGTTTTGGTCCGCTTTCTGCTTTTTGTTTCAACAGAATCGTCTCTACTTTTTTATAAACCACATCTTCTCTGATACGCAACTCATCAGCTAAGTCTTTTTTAATTTTTGCAAGGGCTGCTTTTTCAATATTCTTAGCCCGCTCATCTTTTTCCACACCATCACGAGTAAACACTTGGACATCAATAACCGTACCACTTGTGCCAGATGGAACTCGCAAAGATGTATCTTTAACATCAGAGGCTTTTTCACCAAAAATAGCGCGCAATAATTTTTCTTCTGGAGTTAATTGGGTCTCGCCCTTTTGGGTAACTTTTCCAACAAGAATATCCCCTGCAACAACTTCGGCACCAATATGCACTATGCCACATGCATCAAGCTTAGCTAAGGAGCTTTCGCCAACATTTGGAATATCAGCGGTAATTTCTTCTGGCCCAAGCTTGGTATCACGCGCTACGCATGACAGCTCTTGAATATGCACTGTGGTGAAGCGTTCTTCTTGCACTAAACGCTCTGAAATAACAATTGAGTCTTCGAAGTTATAACCATTCCACGGCATGAATGCGACTAATAAATTTTGGCCTAAAGCTAGTTCTCCAAGATCAGTGCTTGGACCATCGGCCAGCACATCCCCCTTCGCAACCTTATCACCAACTTCAACTAATGGCCGCTGACTAATACAAGTATTTTGATTCGATCGCGTGTATTTAATCAGGTTGTAAATATCTACCCCAGCTTCTTCGACGCCCGTTCTTTCTTTTCTATTATCTTCGCTAGCCCGAACGACAATACGGGAAGCATCAACTGAGTCAACCACCCCATCGCGGCGTGCAACTACAGTTACACCAGAGTCGATTGCAACTTTGTACTCCATACCAGTACCGATTAATGGTTTTTCTGAATGGATAGTTGGCACAGCTTGGCGTTGCATATTTGATCCCATAAGAGCGCGACTCGTATCGTCGTGTTCTAAAAATGGGATTAATGCAGTTGCTACTGAAACAATCTGGCTTGGTGATACGTCCATATAATTAACGTTTTCTGCTGAAGTCAACGTAAATTCACCCTTGTAACGAGAAGGTATAAGCTCATCAACCAAATTGCCATGCTTGTCGATTGTGGTATTCGCCTGGGCAATATAGAAATTTCCCTCTTCAATAGCAGATAAATACACAATTTCGTCGATTGCTTTACCGTCAACTACTTTCCGATATGGGCTTTCAATAAAACCATACTCATTAATCTTGGCGTAAATGGCCAAAGAGTTAATCAATCCAATATTTGGTCCTTCTGGTGTTTCAATTGGACACAAACGACCATAATGGGTTGGGTGAACGTCTCGCACTTCAAAACCGGCTCGTTCTCTGGTTAAACCACCTGGTCCTAGCGCCGAAATGCGGCGTTTATGCGTTATTGCCGTTAATGGATTGTTTTGATCCATAAATTGTGACAATTGACCAGAACCAAAAAATTCTTTAATCGTTGCTGCAATCGGCTTGGCATTAAGTAAATCTTGTGGTAACAAGTTATCTGTGTCAGCCAAACCCAAGCGCTCTTTTACAGCACGCTCTACTCGCACTAAACCTATACGGAATTGATTCTCCACCATTTCGCCAACGCTGCGTATACGGCGATTACCTAAATGATCAATATCATCAACTTCGCCCTTACCATCACGAATACTAATTAGGGTTTTAATAACGTCAACAATATCGTCTTTGCTAAGAACACCTGGACCCTTAAAATCTGGTTTACCTAAACGGCGATTAAATTTCATGCGCCCAACGTTCGATAAATCATATCGCTCAGGCGAGAAAAATAAATTACGGAATAAAGTTTCAGCGGCTTCTTTAGTTGGTGGTTCGCCTGGTCGCATCATTCTATAAATTTCAACTAACGCTTCTAGTTGTGTTGTTGCGGAATCAATACGTAAAGTATCGGAAATATAAAGCCCACGATCTAGGTCATTAACGTAAAGGGTTTCGAATGATTCAACACCAGCTTTACGGAATTTATTAATTAATTCTGCGGTAATTTCCGCATTTGCCGCGGCCAACACCTCTCCAGTTTTTTTATCAATAACCGGCTTAGCAATAATTTTATCAAGCAGGTATTCCAAAGGAACATTCAGGGTTTTAATGTTAGCCTTTTGCATTTGTAGCACGTGACGTTGTGAAATACGTCTACCCTGTTCAACAATAACATTTCCAGTTTTGTCTTTGATATCTACAACCGCAAGCTCACCACGCAAACGCTCAGGACTCAAACTCAAAATAATATCTTCTTTTTCAAGATGATAAGTGTTGGTTTCAAAAAATATGTCTAAAATTTGCTCGGTCGTAAAACCTAATGAGCGTAATAAAACAGTTGCTGGTAATTTGCGACGACGATCAATTCGCACAAAAATACAATCTTTAGGATCAAATTCGAAATCCAACCAAGAACCACGATAAGGGATGACCCGCGCAGAAAAAAGCAACTTGCCAGAAGAATGGGTTTTGCCTTTATCGTGCTCAAAAAATACTCCGGGAGAACGGTGTAATTGTGACACTACTACACGCTCAATACCATTAACCACAAAGCTTCCTGTATCCGTCATCAAAGGCAAATCACAGATATAAACTTCTTGCTCTTTAATATCTTTAACGGTTTTATTGCCGGCAGAATCTTTTTCGTAAATTGTGAGGCGCAGTTTTATTCGAAGTGCTACAGCATAGGTAAGACCGCGAGTACGACACTCTCTAACGTCAAACATCGGCTCACCAAGGCTATAGCTTACATAGTCGAGCTGTGCATTACCGACATAGCTTACAACAGGAAAAACCGATTTAAATACCGCATGCAATCCAGTATCAGCCAGTTTTTCTGGCGAAACTCCTGTTTGTAAAAAGTCGTGATAAGAATCTGACTGTATAGCCAAAAGATGTGGCGGAGCTACCGTAACCGGATGCTTCGCAAAACTTTTACGAATACGTTTTTTTTCAGTGTATGACAATACAGCTCGATTAAAACCGTGAGTTTTGCTTTGCTGAATTTGATTCATCAACTACCCTCTAATAAATAACACAATTACCCAATCCTGCGCCCCGCAAAAAATGCGAGGCTCAGGCTGGGCTGATAAAGCATTTAGCTCCTTGGGAGCAGAATTGTTTATTTAACCTCAACAGTTGCGCCTGCTTCTTCAAGCTTCTTCTTAAGAGCAGCGGCATCGTCTTTAGAAACACCTTCTTTAACAGCTGAAGGGACACCCTCAACCATATCTTTAGCTTCTTTAAGACCCAAGCCGGTAATTTCGCGAATAACTTTAATTACGTTTATTTTATTCGCACCGAAACTAGTCATAACAACGTTGAAAGAAGTTTTTTCTTCAGCGGCTTCGGCTGCGGCTGCTGGAGCAGCAGCAACAGCAACGGCTGCAGCTGCAGAAACACCAAACTTCTCTTCCATTGCTTTAACTAACTCGACAACATCTAACACGCTCATTTTTGCAATTGCTTCTAAAATCTGATCTTTAGTAACGGTCATCTTAATTTCTCCTCAAAAAATTTATTGATTATTCAATTTAAATAGCTTTTTTATCGCGTATTGCTGCAACCGTGCGCACAAACATGGCATATGGTTCTACCATAGTTCGCACCAATTTTGTAACTGGTGCTTGCATCACTGACATTAAAATTGCCAATGCTTGATCACGAGTTGGTAACTTAGCCACGACGTCAAGATCGCTTGCTGGTAGCAATTTTCCGCCTAAAACCAAAGCGCAAACCGTAAGTTTTTCGTAGTTTTTGGTTGCATCTTTCAACAACCGAGCTACGGCGCCTGGATCCTCATACGAAAAAGCCAAAAACAATGGGCCAGTAAGCACTTCTTGCATACAAGCAAAATCAGTATTTTCTACAGCTCGTCTAGCTAAAGTGTTACGAACCACCCGCAAGTAAATGCCGTTTTTACGTGCTTTCACACGTAGCTCGGTCATTTCCGTCACGGTCAAACCGCGATAATCAGCAGCTGCGGCAGATACTGCTTTAGAAGCAACATCCGCTACTTCAGCCACGATAGCTTTTTTATCTTCTAGTTTTAAAGCCACTGATATACCTCCAATGATAAAGGCTTTCGTCTTCTTTTATGAAAACTAAAGCCACCTTTAAAAAGACATGGGGCATATTTTTTAATCTACACCCCTGTCTTCAGTAATGCCGTTACACATAAAATATGTATCGACGGCACCGTTTATGTAGGCAGAAAATCTCCAATTAACACGGACAAAGTCAAGTTTCTGACCCTTGCCCATGACCTACGGTCTCCAACGGTAGAGATTATGAAAATAATCTCAGCCGCGAAATCTTAAAAAACATCATAAATCCCATCGGGATTTTCCCCCCAAGCCCTGGTAAAACACTTGGTAGCCGCAGGCTTTAGCCTGCGTTGCCAAGATTGTGACAAATGGGGCATAATCGTTGTTTGTTTTTAAATAGTTGATTGATCAACAGCCAACCCTGGGCCCATTGTGCTTGATAACACAATTTTTTTAATGTAAATACCCTTGGCGCCACTTGGTTTGTTTTTATTTAAATCATTCAACAGAATAACTAAATTTTCTTTTAAAGCATCAATAACAAAATTAACCTTTCCTATAGTACAGTGCACCACACCGCCTTTATCGGCTCGGTAACTAACTTGCCCGCCTTTTGCATTTTTAACAGCGCCAGCGACATCTGCTGTTACGGTGCCTATTTTAGGGTTTGGCATTAAACCACGTGGCCCTAAAATTTGACCTAATTGACCCACAACACGCATTGCATCTGGTGTCGCAATTAATATATCAAACTCGATTATTCCTTGTTTGATTTTTTCGGCCAAATCCTCAAAACCAATAACATCGGCGCCAGCGGTCTTTGCGGCTTCAGCATGTTCGCCTTGTGCAAACACACCCACTCTAACTTTGCGTCCGGTTCCATGCGGTAACACAACCGCTCCTCGCACAGTTTGATCTGATTTTTTGGTATCAACCCCTAAATTTACACTAACATCAACACCTTCGACAAATTTAAGCGGAGGCAAAGATTTAAGTAATTCCAATGCCTCAACTAACGAGTATTGTTTACCAAATATAACTTTTTCATTGATTATTTTACGACGTTTTGTGATTCTAGACATTTTCAGCACCCTCCACTATAACCCCCATACTTCTGGCCGTACCCATAATGGTACGCATTGCTGCCTTTAAATCTGCGGCAGTTAGATCTGGGGTTTTAACTTTGGCGATTTCTTCTACTTGAGCTAAGGTAATCTTACCCACCTTATTGCTGTGTGGAGTAGCGCTGCCTTTTTGCAAACCAGCAGCCTTTAGTATCAATACCGGAGCCGGAGGAGTTTTTATAATAAAAGTAAAACTACGATCAGCATAAACGCTTATAACAACTGGAAGCGGCAATCCTTTTTCTATTTTCTGCGTTTGCGCATTAAATGCCTTACAAAACTCCATTATATTTACGCCATGTTGTCCAAGAGCTGGACCAATTGGTGGGGCTGGATTTGCCTCACCGGCTTTTACTTGTAACTTAATTTTAGTTGACGCTTTTTTTACTGCCATATTACCTCCTGGGTTTTAGCGCTCAGCTCCTAAAAAATCTAGGCACTAATAAGCTCCCCAAAATAATTAAAAAACATGACCTAACATCAGGCTTTTTGTACTTGCCCAAACTCTAGATCAACCGGGGTTGACCTTCCAAAAATCAACACTGATACAACAAGTCTGCTTTTTTCGTAGTTAACATCCTCAACCACACCATCGAAGTCAGAAAATGGACCGTTAATAATACGCACAACTTCACCAGGTGCAAATAAAATTTTTGGCCGTGGCTTTTCGGCGCCTTCTTGTACCCGATGCAAAATCTCATCAATCTCTTTGTTGCCAACTGGTGCTGGCTTATCGCTGGTACCCCCAATAAATCCCATAACCCATGGTGTATTTCTAACCAGATGCCAGGTTTGATCGTTCATTTCCATTTGTACTAAAACATAACCTGGAAAAAATTTGCGCTTACTTTTGCATTTTTGCCCACCACGCATCTCTACCACTTCCTCGGTTGGCACAACAATCTCGCCAAACTTGTCTTCCATGCCATTTATTTTGACTCTTTCGTTGATATTGCGCATCACCGCTAATTCTTTGCCAGAATAAGCGTGAACGATATACCATTTGATATTTGGTTTTGCTTCGCCTAGCGATTGAGATTCAGTATTCATAAAAAATAATATATATAATTATAAAGTTAAAAACACAGAGTGGGTTCTAAACCAATCTTCCTGTTAACCAGCCAACAGCCAAAAGTAAAATAGAATCAATACCCCACATAATTATTGATGTAACAATCACTAGCACTGCAATTACCATCGTAATTTTTACAGCCTCATCACGCTTTGGCCATACAACTTTTAACAGCTCTATTCTAGCATCTTTAGCAAATTTCCAGATTTTTTTACCGCCAACGGTAGCTGCTGCTAATCCAATCAAACAACAAATCAAAATGATCCACCCAGCAAAACGCAATGCCCAAGCTAACTCACTAAAATAATAATTAGCGAAAACTCCTGCGGCCATTAGCAATAATATCAATAGCCACAATAACTTATCTGAGTTTGAACGTGGTGCGTTTATCACTTCCATTATTATATCTCTAGTAATAAATTCATTTTTTCAAAAAACACTGGGGGCTTACAATCAACCCACGGCCTTTTACCTGGCAGGCCAGGAGGGAATCGAACCCCCAACCTACGGTTTTGGAGACCGCCGCTCTACCAATTGAGCTACTGACCTATGGGCATACTTGTTTAAAAATATTATGCTCCTTTCCAACCCTTACCCAGACATGCAGCTCGCTTTGCGAATCTTAGGCTGGGCCGGTGAAGCCTATAGCTCCTGCGGAGCATAATTGTTACTTTGTTTACTCAATAATCTTCGAAACAACACCAGCACCGACTGTTCGGCCGCCTTCTCG
>CAZMGW010000012.1:0-35439 GCA_964565935.1 uncultured Coxiellaceae bacterium | reverse complement strand
AAGGTTTATTGAGCGATCTTCACGGGCTAAAAAAATTGATTTCGGTTGTACAAGAAGAATTTAAGGAAGGTCGTGATGAAGTTAAAAAGATGCTGGATAAAGTGGCGGAAGTAGAGGAGCGAATAGTCGCGGGTATGTCTTTATCCCAGCCCCCCGAGAGTCCCCAAAAGAAAGAGGCCGTTCGTGAGGCGGTTGCTGCAGAAGCGCCGGAGAGGGTGAGGGGGTTGGAGGAGGAGCTGAGGTTAGCAAACGAAAAAGTAGCGCAACTCAACCGAGAAATAGACGATCTAGAAATAGAAATATCCATTACCGATGAAGGTGATGTTAAAACTTTGAGCGGGATCAAACAGCAAAAGGCAGAAAAGGATGATTTATTAAAAAGCGCAAAAACAGAAAGAGATAATCTAGAATTACAGGTTAAAAGCCTCCAATCAAACCCTGGCGAGACACCAAAACACCAGCAACAATCCGCCAGCGTCATGTCACCCGAAACCGCACATCCAAAACCGTCTTGGATAAATCATTTGTCAAATCCCAACCCGGTTTCCGATCTTCCGAAAAAACTCCCAGATCCCAATCCGGTTTCCGATCTTCCAAAAAAACTTCCAGATCCCAATCTGGATCCTGGTTCAGGTTCAAGCAAACCCCATATGTAATAAGTAGTAGCAAATAATTTTTAAAGATATTTTTTGGAGGAAATCATGAAAAATATAATGCGTATCATTGGTTTTTTTATAGGCGCATGTAGTTTAACTATAATTATTTCTAGCCTTTGTTATGCCCATGAGCTTGATATTGTAGACGTAAAAGACATAGTGCTTCCATGTAGCCCAGATGGAGAAGCACAATGGGATAAGACCAAAGGGGTAAAAGGGATTGTTGTTGCTCTTGTGACGCGAGGCATGAGTAGACCCGCTGAAGGCGGCATTCTTATACGCAGTTGGGGTAATAGAGTTGATTTTAGTACCCCGCGTGTTGAGGCCACATGCACACCAACAGAAATAAAAGATGGGTATGAAAGCATATTTCCAATATTGTGGCCAGGAGACTCTAAAATATCTCCTATAATGTGCGCACCAGGTGAGGGATTGTCGGTGATAATGCCTTCACCAATTTGCATGGATCCAAATGACCCTAATGATCCAAAAGCGTGTATTTATTACGGTAAATTGTATAGATTTAGAGTCAGTAAAAATATATTCAGTAAAAGAAGAGACCTACAGCATATTCGGGAATTTTTGTCTGAGCGTTTAGAGGGATTGCCTGGGGATATTGGATATTTAGCACCATCTGCGCCGCCATGCATAGAGTAACCAGCTACCCGGCCATCATCGTTATGGGCTAGCTATAACAGCGGGTGGTTAAGGTTCCTCACCGCGTTAATACGCGAGCTGGCGATTAATAAGGTTTGTACCAAAAAAGGAAAAAACTATTTTTGAAATAGGTAGCACAGAAAAAAATAAGTCGGTTTTTGCAAAAATATAAATTAAAATGATTAGCAGCATTTGAAAACCCTAAGAATTGTTTGAGATACTTAAAAAGTTTTGGGTTTAATGAGAGCCATAGTATGAAATATTTTTTGTCAGATACTAGCAAGAAGAAAAGCAAAAAAACAACCCCTAGCACTAAGCATACAGTCCCAAAGGCTGACAGTGCTAAAGATGCAGCGCAAGCACAGCTTCAGCAGACTCGGATTAATATAGAACGCCGTAAGGTTGCGGCAGAAGAGAGCAGAATTTTGGCGGAGCGCCACAGCCTCGAGGCAAAAAAGAGACAGGTGGAAGATAAAATTAGATTGGTAAAATGTAAGATGACGGAAGCAGAGAAAGCGGCATTTGAAAAATTGGTGGGTCGGGCATTTTAAATTAGGAGTGAAATGCAATATGCATGTTTTGCAATATAATCATCTGAACTATTCTAAAGTTGAAGAGCAATATAAAAAAGTCATTACCCTGCTCAAAAATGATGATTTTGATTCAGCCGGTGTCAAAAAAATCACTAATACCCCCTACTACCTCGCACAACTAGACCCTAGTAACCGACTGTTGTTTAAAATGGTTGGTTACAACGATAAAAAATATGCTTTGATATTGGAAGTTATCTATAATCATGATTATGGGGTATCAAAGTTTTTAAATGATATTCAGCTAAATGAATCGCAAATAGTAAACCCTGGTGATTTAAAGCATGAAGAATCAATCACCTACATCAATGAGGGTATATAAATTCTATATAAATGCGCTTTATGTCGCAATTACACGCGCTATTTCTGATATTTATATTATTGAAGATCGTGCAAAACATCCGTTAATAGAGCTTCTTGGGTTAAAAAACGTAAGTGATAGCGTTACCTTGGCGCATGATGAATCTTCGCTCGAAGAGTGGCGACAGGAGGTGCATAAGCTTGAATTGCAAGGAAAAACTGAGCAAGCTGATGAGATAAAAAATACCATTTTTGGTCAAAAACAAACTCCATGGCAAGCAATTGATGAAGAGCAACTGGCGATACTACAAAATAGAGCTTTTGATACAGCTAAGGTTGACAAAGAGGCAAGGCTTTCATTGTTTGAGTATGCTGTAGTTTATAATCATTCGCATATTATTGATCGATTGAAAGCATTAAACTTCAAACCAGCACATGGGGTTGATCATGCTAAAAAGGTTATAGAAGAAAAATACTATAGTTTTTATGGTTTCCGTAACTTTTCTAAGATAATAGCGGACACAAACACCTATGGCATTGATTTTAGAAACCAGTTTAATCAAACCCCGCTTATGATTGCAGGTGCCATAGGACATGTACCTTTAGTGCAATATTTAGTAGAAAATGGCGCAAATATTTCTCTGGTTGATGGGATAGGTAGAAACCCTCTGCAACTTATCTTATTTCAATCATATTTTAGTCATAAATATGCACAAACGAAATTAGAAGAATTATATAAGTTGCTTGCGCCGTCTAGTATTAGCATAAAAGTCGAAGATAGACTTATAAAGATAGATAACCGTATGATGGAGTTTTTCCTTTTTAACCTTATGGCCGCAATATTTCATGATAAATCTGCAGAAAAGCATTTTTGCTCCCAATCTGGTTTTTGTACAGAAGACTTTTTGCAGCCTTTAGAGAAATTTCCAGAAAGTGTACTGCTAACAAGAAGGAAAAAAAGAGGTTATATATCAAGTATATTGTCTAAAAATGAGGTTAATAGGGATGATCGGTATAATCGCAAGTTGTTTTTGAGAACAAGTCATGGTCGATACATATTAAACCCCAAATTGGAAATAAAAATACAGGATGAGTGGTGTCCCCTGTATACTTTAGTTGGTATAAAGGAGATTATTCCACTAAGATCAAATGGTATAATGAACATTGAAAAGCATTTTGATTTTACAGAAGAATTTGAGGGGATAAGACGAATACAATCACAACAAAAGAATAATGGGGCGAAGGCTGATTAAGAAGACTGATTAATAAAAATACTAATATGAGTGGTCCTTGAATTTAGGTGGGTGAGAGACAAGCCTTTATGTGAAAATTGGAAGGAAAATAGGGCCGATATAGGTTATACATTCAGGAGAATGCAAAAAACGTAAAAAACGTGTTAGATGTTTTAAAGGGACTCTTTATATGCCTAAAAACAATCAATTGAATGTTAAAACTGATGAGCCTTTAGTTGAAGGAAAATCATATTCGCCCGATCTATTACCCAATAAAACTGAACAAATGGGTAAAAATGCTGGCGAAATTCTTGCTATTAGTGATGCGATAAAAGCCAATCCTAATAGTGCAGTGCTTAAAGCTAAATATATACAAAAAGAGTTGGAATGCAGAGCCGGTGAAGCATTAAGAGATGAAACTGAAGATTTCTTGGAAAAAGGAAGGGAGTTGATTTCTGAAGCTGATGTGGCTTTGTTGCATAATGAAAACTCAAAAGATTTTTCGGTATTACGTAATCATAATGATTCTTTAAAAAAAGCAATAAAAAAGCTTAAGCAAGGGGTCCAATTATTGGGCTTCAAAGTTGCATGCGACTGCAAAGAGCTACAAAGAACAATTCCTGGTATAGAAGAGAATATTCAAATCGAAATTGATGATATTTTAAAAGAAAACAATAAATTAATAGCCAATGTTAATTTGTTGTTAAAAAATAAAACCCCCATAAATATCGCATCAATAAACGCTCAAAACCACTCTCTGCAAAAGTTGATAGGTAATCTTAAAAATAGTATTCAGCTGATGGTTGCTAGAATATATAGCAACTATCAGAAGCTGCAAAACGAGACTGAAAAACCAGAAGAAACCCAAAACATAGTTATATCTACTGATAAGAGTGATGATATACAGCATGATGTGACAGAGACAAATATAGAAGACAAACTAGAGCAGTTGCAAAAAGAAAGCATTGCCGAAATGGCAACAGCACAAGATATGAGTGTTGCTCTTCAAAAAGGCAAGCCACAGGTTTTAGATTGGTCGCTACTTGATAAGGCTGAGGACCCAAAGGATAACATAAAGAAAGCAAAAAAACTTTTAAATGAAATTGATCAAGAAGTAAGAAGATTAAGACCACCACATAAAGAACCCCTTGTTTTGTTGGAGGCTAGTGTTAAGACGGGTGAAGGGAAAGAATTTAGCAATAAAACTAAAGAGCTGTGGGAGCCTTATTGCGAAGAAAATGGAAAAAAACATTTAGAATCATACCAAAACACCCCTGCTTCCTTACAAGGGCGTGTAACTGCTTGTCTTAAAACAATAAAAGAAAAAGAAGCAAAAACTTTGGAGATTGCCAAAGAAACAGAAGAAAATGATAAATTAATCAGTATTAAAGAAAAGCAGTTGGATGATGCCATAAGCAAGCTGGAAAGGGAGCTTATAAAAGAGTGGAAAAAGATTGAAAAACTTTACGATCATGCTGTTTCATTGTCAAATTTCAAAAAGTTTATCCAAAATTGTATTGTTGCTCAATGTAAAATTTTATGTTGGCCGGATAAAGGTGATTACAAAGATAAGTATTCTATTGCTCTAGGCCAAGAGCTAGAAAATTATTTTAAGAGAAATAAAGATACTTTAAAAATAGAAGATGACCAGTTATTTGAATTTTTATCAGAAATTCGTTTTCTAATCTTAAATAGTTTAAATGTCTCACCAATCGTAGATGTGGCGTTAGAAATAGATGCGCTTGAGATTAAAAATAAGGTTTTAGAAGAAGACTTGGAGTTTCAGGAAGAGCGAATCGTAGATAACAGACGAGAAATTGGTGATGCCGATAAAAGTTTTTATGTGGATACACAGTCCGATATCAGAGCTTTAGTAGAGCAAGATACAATTCGAGAAAAGCTAGAAGAGTTTTTAGATGTTAATGGTAAAACCAGAAACGATATTGAAAAATTTGACGATATTTATTGTGATGGGCTTTCTTTTTTGTGGTTATATGCTAAATGGTTATTCCCGCATACAGAAACATGTTCGATTAAAAACGATGATGGTTTGGAAGTTAACAATTCAATAAACTTTTATGACTGGTTTCAATCTACAATACAGTTAATTAAAAACTGGGATACTGAAAGGAAATTAGCGCAGCAAGAAAATGTAGATATTCGAAAGTTAATTTTATTGATTTGGCATTTTCGGCATGTTGGTCGTATTAATAAAAAAACCACAAAAAAATCAATACAAGATACGGTAGCAGAGATAACTAAAAGAGAGTTCAAAGTAGAATATTCAATTGCTTCCTTGTTTACCTTAGAACAGCTTAAACAACTGTTGGGGTTAAAAAACTTTATTCAAAACAATAAGTTGGTTCTTGTTACCTCGTATAACTCTACTACGGCGGTATTCAAAGCTGATGAAAATTATTATTATTTTGATCCAAATAGTAATTTTGAAGAAATCCAAATTATTTCAACCGATGTATTGGCAAAACTCGTTTTTAATGCGCACTTTTATATTGGTATTAAACCCTCGCCGTTGGGATTTACCATTCTCTCTACTAAGGAGGAACAAAAAGCAGAATATCCTCTTCAAAAAGATGTTTTAGGTGCTATTAATCCCGCCTTGGTTCCAGAAAAAAGATATGCACATGAAATTTCAGGCTTAATAATCGCGACTAAAATTGGCGATTTGGAGTCTGTTAGGTGTTTTTTAAACAAGGGCGTTGATCCAAACAAAAAAACCACTAGTGGATCAAATCCACTCATGTTCGCCGCAGTTGATGGGCACCTGGAAATTGTTAAGACTCTTCTTAAAAATCAACCAGCCCCAGACATTAATGCAAAAAACAAATATGGTTGTACAGCACTAATATATGCGGTTAGAGATGGTTGTTTGGAGGTTGTTAAGGAGCTCCTAACAGTTTTAAATATTGATCTTAATGTGCAATGCAAAAAACAGGGACAAACCGCACTAATATATGCATCCAAGTTTGGTTATGCTGATATTGTTAAAATACTTTTAACGATACACGAAATTGATCTTAACATACAAGATAATGATGGTTATACCGCCCTTTTACATGCAGCTAAAAATGGTGATATTGGTGTTGTCAAAGAACTCTTAACAAGAAAAGAAATTGATCCCAATATACAAGAAAATTTCAATAATCTAACTGCTCTTATGTTGGCTTGTAAGGATGGTAATATCGAGATTGCAAAGGCCCTTCTGGCACATCCCAATCTTGATCCAAATGTGCAAAATTATTATGGAACTACGGCACTTACTCAAGCAGCTTATAGGAATTATGTTGATATTGTTAACTTATTGTTAGCGCATCCTAATATAAATGTTAATTTAGAAAATAGTGATCATAGTACTTCGATTATGAGCGCAACAGTATTCAATCAAACTGAAGCCATTAAAGCTCTTCTAAAGCATTCTAACATTGATCCCAATACACAAGATGGATCAGGTAATACCCCGCTTATATGGGCAGCCAACAACAATTATTTGGATATTGTTGAAGCATTATTAGCGCATCTTCGCATTGAGCCGAATATAAGAGGTTCTTTTGGTTATACTGCTTTAATGGAGGCGGCTTTTGGGGGATATCGTGAAGTTGTTGCAGCATTATTAGAGCATCCCAAAACAGATCCTAATGCACAAAATGATAGCGGTTATACTGCGCTTATGCGTGCTACCTACCAAAAACATATTGACGTTGTAAAGACATTACTAGCACATAAAAACATAGATGCTAATCTACGAGATAAAAGGGGAGAAACAGCTCTTGGTTGGCCTATGTCTTATAAGGAGCCTGATACTATAAAAACATTGTTAGAGCATAGCAATATTGATCCTAATACAGAAAGCATCATTGTATGGGCATCTAGAGAAGGCCATATTGATATTGTTAAACTGCTGTTAATGCATCATAACATAGATCCCAATATAAAAGATCATATTGGTGATACTGCTCTTACAATAGCGGCTGAAAAAAATCACATTGATATTGTTAAAGTGCTATTAATGCACTCTAACATCGATCCAAATATAAAAAATAAATTTAGTCATACCTCTCTTTTAAAGGCAGCTCAATATGGTCATCTTGAAATAATCATAGCATTATTAGATCATCCAAAAATTGATCCTAATATACAGGATGATGGCGGTAACACTGCGCTTATAGAAGCAGCCCGAAGAGAATATGTTGATATCATAAAAGTATTATTAAAACACCAAAAAATTGATCCTAATATACGAGATAATATTGGTCATGCTGCACTTACGTGGCCTATGCGTAATAAATGCTTTGATATTATAAAGGTATTTTTAGAATGCGGAGCCGTTGATTTAGATGAGGCTTTCGTATGGGCATCTACAATGGGGTACCTTGATATTGTTAACAAAATATTATTAGTGCGTCCAAATATTGGTTCCAACATAAAAGATCATTCTGGCGATAATATTCTGAGAATTGCGCTAAGAGATGCTGTTATGTACAACAAGCCTGAAGTTGTCAAAGTACTGCTAGCGCATTCAAAGATTTATATTAACTTACCAGATAATTATGGTGACATCGCCCTTATGATGGCTATAAAATATAAATATCTTGAGATTGTTAAAGAACTTATAAAGCATCCGAAAATTGATTTTAGCGTTCGTACCAAAGATGGAAAGACTATTTTTGAAATAGATACTACAGAAGAAATAAAGCAGCTGTTGCAAAAATACAAACTGGGATAACCTGGGCCAGTAATCGACATTACTGGGCATTTTTTCGATTATGCGCTTCACTGTCGGTTTAGGGCCAAGATATCGACTTAAATACACCCACGATAAATTAACTCGCTTTGTTTTAAGTCAATATCTTTATGTTCACCCAAAGCGGTAAGGTTGTGTTGCCGGAGTTGTTCTATTAACTCAGAGATTTTGTTGCCATCAATATTATAATCACTGAGTTTGGTTTTAATTCCAACACTTTCAAAGAATTTACGAGTTTTTGTAATCGTTTGATCTATTTTTTCATCATCAGAACCATGCGTAATATGCCACACCCGTTTACCATATTGCAATAATTTTTCATATTTTTGTTTGCGCTTAACATTTAATAAACTCGGTAAAATAACAGCTAAAGTTTCAGCATGATCCAAATCAAAACGTGCCGTAATTTCGTGTCCCAAAAGATGCGTGGCCCAATCACTTGGAATACCAGCACCAATATAATTATTTAGAGCACAGGTAGCGCACCACATTAAATTAGCACGAGCATCATAATTGTGTGGATCCGCAAAAACTTTCGGAGCGTCTTCAATTAAGGTTAACAAAATTCCTTCAGCAAATCGATCTTGAATAGCAGCATTTACTGGATAAGTTAGATATTGCTCTGTTACATGTACAAATGTATCAACAATACCATTTGCAGTTTGTTTCGCTGGCAAGCTAAAGGTTGTGGTTGGATCTAAAATCGAAAACTGCGGGTATAAAAGGGCATGACCAAAACCCAGTTTATCTGGCGAATTAGCTTTACTAATAACCGAACCACAGTTCATTTCAGAACCGGTTGCCGGTAAAGTTAGAACGCAACCAAAAGGTAGTGCTGTTTTAATAGGAGTCGGATAGCTTTTAACTATTTCCCACGGGTCTCCGTTGAAATCAGCGGCTGCAGCGATAAATTTGGTTCCATCAATTACAGAGCCACCACCAACTGCGAGTAAAAAATCAATTTTGTTTTGCTTTATAATTGGTAGTGCCTGAAGCAATTGCTCGAATTTAGGATTGGGATCAATACCACTAAACTCAAAAACCATATGATTTTTTAAAGCTTGTTTAACTTGGTTGTAAACACCATTATTTTTGATACTGCCGTGTCCATAAGTCAGCAAAATTCTTTTATCTCTATGAAGCTCATCCGCAAGGCTGGATATTTGGTTTTTACCAAAAATAACTTTGGTTCTATTCTGAAGTGTAAAGTTTAACATCCGAGTTCCCCCTTGTATGTACAAAAATAATTTTTGTTAGTATAAATCTTAAAGGCAATTTTTAATAGGCAGTATATGGTTTTTTGTATCAAGCTATAAGTGGTATTATCATGGATAATCACCCTTGCTGTTAGTATTGGATCGTACCTGATGTGGTGTCTTTTTGTGTTGTATCTTGTTGTCTTATTTGTTTTAACTGAATTAAGTGCTTGTAATTCATGAAGTTAAGCGGTTTTTGTTAACTATGTGTCCTGTTTTATACCGAGGAAAGTTGTATTGGGTTCTGTTTTTTTGGTTGGTTAAAGGTTAAAATAAATAAAAAACGGCTTAAACCCTTTCTAGTAATCGTAGATACAATATAACAATGTCAAACATATTTAACTGTTACGTTATTGGCGATGATTTTTTAGTTGCTAAATGTTGTGAACTTATTGTAAAAAATGGGGGGATGGTTGCAGGAGTTTTGTCTTCCAATCATCAAGCCATAGAGTGGGCTGCGAGTAATAAGGTACCTGTTTTGAGTTCATTTGTTGAATTTGAACAAGTCGTAATTAATTCGAATTATGATTATTTGTTTAGTATCTCAAATAAAAAAATATTATCTGATTCTGTCATAGACTCCCCGACCAAATTTGCTATAAATTATCATAATGCCCCGTTACCAAAATATGGTGGTTGTTATGCAACTTCTTGGGCAATTCTTAATGGGGAGCGGTGTCATGGCGTTACTTGGCACATTATGACTAACCAAGTTGATGCTGGGGATATTCTAGAACAAATTGAATTTCCGATAATGGAAGATGATACCATGGTGACATTAAACACAAGGTGTCATGAATATGCAGTAGAACTTTTTGCAGAACTTATACGTAAAATATCATTAGGAGAAATAAAGGCCAGAAAGCAAGCTACTACAGTTGAGTATTATCCTATAAATAAAAAGGTAGATCATGATGGGCTTATTACCTGGAGTGAAACAGCAGAGAAAATATACACGCTTTATCGAGCTTTAAATTCTTATCCATGTCTGAATCACATAGGATTGCCAAAATTACTAATTGGAGGCGTGGTTTTTATCCCAAGAGCATTAAGTGTGCTTCCAGACTTATCTCGAGATCGGCCTGGTACAGTGGTTAATTTTGCAAAAGATTTTATAGAAATCGCCACTGTATCAAAAAATATAAAAATAACAAAACTAATGAATATGGATGGCGATGAATATTCAATAGAAAAACTAATCAATATTTTTGATATTAAAAAAGGGCAACGATTACCAATACCGCCCAAAACATTTGTAGATACGCTAGAAAAATATGCTAATAATAATTTCAAGCACGAATCGTATTGGGTTAAAAAGGTCAATCTAGCGCAACCCATAGAATTGCCTTATTTGGCCCATACTAAAACCAATGATACAGAAAACAACAAAATCATATCACGTTCGTATAGTTTAAAAAGTGTTTTAAAATCTAAGTTTATTAATGGTTTTTGTAGTAATTCCAAATTAGATGATTTCATATATACCTTGTTTTTAACCTATATATACAGAATTAATAATTATGAGCCTTTCACCGTTGGGTATGGTAGTAATGAAATAGAAAAAACGGCTAAAGACTCAAAGTATGTATATGCGAGTGTTGTCCCTTTTGATGTTAATTTCAATATAGACTCAAAAAAAATTGGGGACGTATTTAACTCAGTACAACAAGAGTTGTCGGATATTAAAAAGCATAAAACCTATAATCGCGATATTTTTCAGCGCCATCCAATTTTGCATAATAAGCACTCAACTTTTTGTCTGATAATAAATACAGATCGTTTTCCTAAGGATTTTCAATCACAGGTGCGCTCTGTATTCGTTACGTTTAAAGAGAAAAGTGCTGAATTAGTGTTTACAGCTAATGAACGTTATTTATCAGATAAGGATTTTAAAGAAACAACTGATTTGATGGTCGGACATATAAAAACATGGTTAAAATCAATAATAGTTAACCCCGATACGCCAATTGTTGATTTACCCATCTTAACAAAAAAAGAGTCTCGATGGGTTTTGGATAAATGGCAAGGCGAAACGGTAAATTATTCTCGTATTGGGTTCATTAATGAAATTATCAAGAAACATGCTGTTAGTAAACCAAATGAAGTGGCTTTGGTCTTAGAACAGGAAACTTTGAGCTATTCTGATTTAGACACCAAAGCTAATTATTTAGCAAGTTATTTGAACCAAAAAGGTGTTAAAGGTGGAGATATAGTAGCGGTTAGTTTAGAAGATAACATGCTTTTTGTTGTTTCCATTTTGGCTATTATGAAGATAGGTGCCGTTTACTTACCTCTGGACCCAGCTTATCCAGATGGTAATTTAAACTTTATGTTACAGGATTCTAAAACAAGAATATTAATCACTAATAGCAATTTGAAAAACAGGCTTGTAAGCCAGTTCGGAAGTATTTTATGTATTGATGGGGATTTTATTTCCACAAAATATAAAGATTATAATAAGTACAACAGTAAGCCTAAAAGCAACGATATTGCCTATATTGTATATACCTCAGGATCAACAGGAAAACCAAAAGGAGTGATGGTATCCCGCAGAAATATAATTAACTCACTTAACGCTAGGATTCATTACTATGATCGGGCAACGGGAATTGAGCGCAAATCTATAAATTTCCTTTTATTACTATCTATATCATTTGATACTGCCATAGCAGCAATATTTTGGCCTCTTTTATGCGGTGCTAAGTTAACCATGTTAGATCCGTATGGCATCAAGGACATAAATAAAATTATAAGTGTAATTAAGAGGGATAAGATTACTCATATAATGTGTGTGCCATCTTTATACGAGAAAATTCTAGACAAAGCTGATAATGGTGATTTGGATTCTTTGCGTGTTGTTATTATAGGTGGAGAGCAGTGGGGAGATAAGCTAGTAGATGCCCATAAAATAAAAGTTCCCAATGCTTCTTTATTTAATGAGTACGGGGTTACTGAGGTTACAATATGGAGCACCGCTCAAAAAATCTATGATGCTAGAACAAAGAAAAGAGATAATGTGACCGTGGGCTGGCCAATACCAAATACTAAAATATATGTTTTTGATAAATACATGCAATTAGTCCCACAAAAAATAGCGGGAGAGCTCTTTTTAGGAGGGAATAATGTTACTTGTGGGTACCTTAATCACCCTGAATTAACCAGAGAAAGATTTGTAAAATATAAGGATAATTTTGGGAAAGCACACCGTTTGTATAAAACAGGTGATTTATGTCGCTATTCTGCTTATGGGCTAGAATTTCAAGGTAGGCTTGATAACCAAGTGAAAATCAGGGGTTTTAGAATCGAAGTACAACAGATTGAAAAGCTAATTGTACAATATGAAAATATTAAACAATGTGTTATCGCTGATAAAACCATTAATGCTGAAAAGTATTTAGTGGCTTATGTTGTTGCGAATAATCCAAACATTAAATTGAATCAAAAAAATCTCGTTTGTTACCTAACAGAAAATCTGCCGAGTTATATGATCCCATCGTTTTTTATTTCGATACAAGATTTCCCGCTGACAAATAATAATAAGATAGATAAAAACAGATTACCGTTGCCTAATACTAAACAGAAGATCGTAGATGATAGCTTCTTTGTTCAGCCCAAGAGCGCTACTGAAAAACAACTAGTCGAACTATGGAAAGATATACTTGGCTTAGATAACGTTGGTATAAATGATAGCTTTTTTGTTTTAGGTGGACATTCTTTATTAATCAGCGAGTTATTGGTTCGTGTTAAAAAACAATTTAATGTGGAAGTTAGAATGCAAAACTTCTTCGAATCGCCCACTATAGAAAAACTGGCTCTGATAATAGATGGCGATCACACCAATGCAAATGTAGAGGGGGCGTTTATAATAAATTTTTCACAGGATGTTGTTCTGGATAAAAAAATACAACCACCCAAAATTACAACCATAGAAAAGAATCCAAAAGCTATTTTATTAACCGGTGTAACTGGTTTTTTCGGAGCTTATTTGCTTCAAGAATTATATTATCATACCAATGCTGAAATATATTGCCTGATAAGGGCTACAAACAATATGCATGCCCAAGAACGCTTGCATAAAAGCATTGCAGGTAATAAGCTAGATTTAAACTTATTCAAAACCCATCGTATAAAAGCCATCGCGTCTGATTTATCCTTACCGCTTTTGGGGCTATCACAAAAAGAGTTCAATTATTTTTCGGAAAAGATCGATTTGATCTATCATAATGGAGCCCATGTACATCACTTATATAATTACGATTTGTTACGGGCCGCCAATGTTTTTAGTACGGTAGAAATACTAAAACTTGCATGCCTAAAGAAGGCGAAAAAAATACATTATATTTCAACGCTATCAGCAGCAATTGACGTTAGCGGTGATAACAAAATTAAAGAAAGCTTTCCCCAGGCATATACTTTACAGGATTTATCTGCTGTTAATAGTGGTTACATGCAAACCAAAATAATATCTGAAGCTTTGTTAACTCAGGCAAAAAATCGGGGGGTTTGTGTAAACATATATCGTCCTACTTGGATACTATGGCATAGTAAAACAGGAGACTGTCCAATACAGCAGAACCATTTATTACAACTTATTAAGGGATGTATGCAGATGGGATATGCCCCTGATTGGGATATAACATTAAATATGTGGCCAGTCGATGTGCTGAGTGATTATATGGTTAAAATATCATTGGTTAATGCAAATAAAAGCACGACGTTTAATTTTCAGAACAAGAATGTTATAAGTTGGAAGGATTTGATCAGTTGGATTAATCTAAATTGTTGTAAAGTGCAATTAATAGAGTCCAACGAGTGGAGTAAATATCATTTGGTTAATATTGAGCAAGATAATGCTCTATTTCCATTGCTTTCTTTTTATTTAAACAGTAATTTTATGGTTGATAAATTACCAAATATAAAGCCGAACGATGTTGAGGACGGTAATGTTGAAAACTCTTTGCAAGAATTAAATCTTAAGTATCCTAATATTGATAATTTATTACTAAGCAACTATTTTAAACCTCTTATTAATGAATGTGACTTGGATGATGGTTTTATGCGGCATGTGCCCGATGGTAAGCCCGTAGATCGAGAGCTCCTCACAAAACAAGATAATCAACCAAATATTATGGCAGATGCGAATCCATGGAATTTATATGGTCTGGGATGACTGGGCATGACAGAAGACATTAATGAGGCTTTTAAAAATTTTATAAAACATATGCCCGGTGCTATTTATTGGAAAGATATAAATGGTTATTACTTGGCTTGTAGTGATTATTTGTTAAGAGAATCTAATTTTAAAGATGAATCTGATGTTGTAGGAAAAACTGACTATGAACTTTTCCCTGGGAGATTGGCTAATAAATTAAGAAAGAACGATCTAAAAGTAATAGAAACCGGTTTAGAACTTATTGCTGAAGAATTTATAATTCTACCTAATAAAGACAGGAAGTTTTTTCAGGTTATCAAAACTCCTTTAAAGGATAAAAATGGTATCGTTATTGGTATTTTGGGTAATTCTGTTGATATTACCGATCGAAAACGGGCTGAAAAATTGCAAATAGAAAAAGAAACAGCTGAGAAAGTTTCAAAAGCCGTAGAAATGATGTCTGGATGTATAGCGCATGAACTACGTACTCCTTTAGCAGTTATTGGTATAAATATAGATAATCTAAAAATAGAGGTAAAAAACTTTTTTACTGGTCGTGATAAGTTGGATTCTAGTGAAGCAAAGCAAAAAAATAAAATTGAAGATTTTATTAAAAACACAAAGCTTGCCATTTATAGCGCTAATAGCATTATAACCATGCTGCTTGTTAAGCTTCGTACAGTTCTTAACAGGCAAGTTGATAACAAAAATCTTGAGTCTAACTTGATTAAGCATTGCATTAGTGAGGCTGTTAACGAATATCCTTTTTACAATAATGAGCGTGAAATTGTAGTTTGGGGTGATAAGTCGGAAAAAGATTTTACATATATGGGTAATGATTTACTAACTAAGCATATATTATTTAATCTTATAAAGAATACTTTAAGGGCAATTAAGGAAGCTGGTCGAGGTAAAATCTACATTAGTTTGAGACAGGGAGAAAATTTTAATTACTTGATTTTTAGGGATACCGCTTCGGGAATTCCTGCCAAAGTTTTGGAAACCCTGTTTCATCAGTTCAATAGTGGCAATAAAGAAGGAACAGGTTTGGGTTTAGCCTTTTGTAAAATGACAATGCAGTCATATGGCGGTGACATTACATGCAACTCTAAAGAAGGCGAATATACAGAGTTTACATTAAGCTTTCCAACACTGACTAAGGGCCTGCGTACGAAAAAATTCATTTAAAGGATTGGCTGATAAATACAATATTGCCGCAGGACTTGATAACAAAGAGGGCTGATAATTAGGACAGAACACAACAATTGGTCGCAATGATTTATGCTCTTGTGGTAGTGGGTATAAATTTAAAAAATGTTGTGGTGCTGCTGGTCGAATAACTCATTAAATTGTTGCGACATGAATTACCCCCATTTGGTCTGGATAAATACACCCCAAATCGCGTGCGTGACATTTGCGTGAGTGGGTGTGCTTTTGTTGTGCATTGTACGCCAAAAGTAGTGGGCGTTCGTTGTTAAAAACACTAAAAAATCAAGCAATTACAAACCAAACAAATAATTAGAAGGCCGATGCTCTATCCAACTGAGCTACGGGCACGTGTTCATCATTGTTCAAAATCAATTTGGTCGGGGCAGAGGGATTTGAACCCCCGACGGCCTGCTCCCAAAGCAGGTGCGCTACCAGGCTGCGCTATGCCCCGAACTGACAATCCTAAATCCGACATGCGAGTGTCTAATATTAGGATAGTGGATAATACTTAGCACTTTCGCTCGCGTCAAATGTTATCATTCATAAGATTGCGTTCATATTAATTATCGGGTAGGCTTTGCAATGTTTTGAAAATGCCCAATGGATTTTATATAAAAAATAAAACCATTGAAATCAAGTATATATAGGTTTATGCGAGAGTGGCGAAATTGGTATACGCGCTGGATTTAGGTTCCAGTGGGGAAACCTGTGAGAGTTCGAGTCTCTCCTCTCGCATTCATATAAATTATTTGTGAGGAAATGTATGCAAGTAACACTTGAAAAATTACCTGGTTTAGAACGTAAACTTACTATCACAGTACTGGCCGATCGAATTGAAAACGAAGCACAAGCAAAATTGCACAAGATTGCAGCGACGGCAAAAATGCCGGGTTTTCGCCCAGGTAAAGTGCCTTTTGCTATGCTGCAAAAACGCTATAGTGATTCTGCGCACGCAGACACCATCGAAAAATTAATGCGCGAGACTTATGCTGAAGCGGTTAAACAAGAAAAATTAAATCCCGCTGGCATGCCAAGAATTGAAATTATTTCTGCCAAACAAAAAGAGCCTTTTATTTACAGCGCAGTTCTTGAAATATACCCTGAAGTTAAATTGGGTGATTTGGGCCAGATTAAAGTTGAAAAAACTGTTGCCAAATTAACTGATGACGATGTTAATGAAATGTTGGAAAAATTGCGTAAAGAGCAGGTGCAGTGGAAAAAAATTACTGACCCAGCACGCAAATCTCAAGCAGGCGATCAGTTGACAGTTGATTTTACGGTTAGAGCTATTGAAAAGTCTGCTGCGGAAGTAAAAACGGAAAAAAACGTTAAGTTTGTGCTTGGCGATGGTTCTATGTGGGACGATTTTGAAAGGCAGCTTTATGGAGTATTGGCGGGCGAGAAAAAAAAATACACTTTGAAATTCCCACCAACGCATATGGATAAAGAGTTGGTTGGTAGGGATGCAGAGTTCGAAGTAGAGATTCTTGAGGTTTGTGAGCCGGTTTTGCCACTGTTAGACGATAAATTTGCTGAAAAGTTTGGTATTAAAGATGGCGGTTTGGAAGGGTTAAAAACTGAGGTGCGTAAAAATTTAGAGCGTGAGTTGCAGAACGTTCTGAAGAATGCCTTTAAAAACACCATGATGAATAAATTGTTGGATAGTAATCCAATTGAGGTGCCAAAAGTTTTAATCGAAAATGAGTTAGATCGGTTGGCTGAGCGTTGGCAAGAGCGTTTTGCTCACCAAAAAACAGAGAAAAAACTGCCAGAATTTCCGCGGAAAGAGTTTGAGCCACAAGCACAGCGCAGTGTGTCTTTAGGTTTGTTGCTGTCTGCGGTGATTAAGGAAAACAATATTAAAGCTGAGCAGAAAGAGTTGCGAGCCAAGATAGAAGAGATGGCTTCCATTTATGATGATGCCAATAAAATGGTTGATTGGTATTTTGCTGATCCCAACCGTTCAATGGAAATACAAGCACTTTTGCTTGAAGAAAAGGCACTTGACCATCTTGCTTCTAAGGCTGAGGTGGTTGAGAAAGAGGTAAGCTATAAAGATGCGGTTGCAAAAGGTTAAAGTAGGGAGAAAAGGCATGAAGAATCAAAGTTTAGTTCCTATGGTTGTTGAGCAGACTGCTCGCGGTGAACGTGCATATGATATTTACTCGCGATTGTTGAAGGAGCGGGTGATTTTTTTGGTTGGTGAAGTTGAGCCGCATATGGCCAATTTGATCATTGCGCAAATGTTGTTTTTAGAATCAGAAAATCCAGATAAAGATATTTCTCTTTATATTAATTCCCCAGGCGGCATGGTAACTGCTGGGCTAGCAATTTACGACACCATGCATTATATCAAGCCGGATGTAAGCACTTTGTGTCTTGGTCAGGCAGCAAGCGCCGCTGCGTTATTGTTAGCATCTGGTGCTAAGGGCAAGCGTTTTTGTTTGCCTCATGCGTCAGTAATGATTCATCAGGTGCTTGGCGGTTATCAAGGCCAAGCAAGCGATATTGAAATTCATGCTCGCGAAACTCTACGGGTTAGTCAACAGATAAATGAAATTTTGTCTCGGCACACCGGCAAATCTATCGATCAGATTAAAAAAGATGTTGATCGCGATAATTTTATGGCACCATCAGAAGCAGTTGCTTATGGAATTGTTGATGGGGTTTTGGAAAAAAGACCTAACACTTAAGAAGAACCAACTATTTGATGATTCCCCAATCCCGCTGGTGGAGTGCATGAAACATGATTAACGAAATTGGCAAAATATATATCCGTCCTTGGGGAGCTCATCAAACTCTTGTTTTAGCTGACAATTATCAAGTAAAAATCATCACTGTTAATTCCGGTGGACGGTTGTCACTACAAAAGCATTCGAAACGTTCCGAGCACTGGGTGGTGGTAGCTGGTAGCCCTACGATAACCGTTGATGATATGGTCAAAGTCTATCAAGTGAATGATCATGTTTTTATCCCAGTTGGTGCGGTTCACCGAATCGAGAATCTTACCGATATGTCAGTGATAGTTGTCGAAACCCAGTACGGTTCTTATTTGGGAGAAGACGACATCATTCGTTTAGATGATGTTTATGGTAGAATTTAAATGAGAATAATTTTTGCTGGCACCCCAGATTTCGCTCTTCCTGCTTTAGAAGCATTATTTAACTCACCTCATAAAATTTGCGCGGTTTATACCAAACCAGATCGTCCTGCGGGACGCGGACAAAAAATAACTGCTAGCGCGGTAAAAAAATGGGCTAGTGCGCATAATTTACCGGTTTATCAACCCGAGACCCTAAAAGATCTAACCCATCAAAAACAATTACAAGATTTGGCTGCTGATGCTTTAATTGATGTCGCATACGGTTTGATTTTGCCAGAAGCAGTGCTAAATATGTTTAAATGTTGTATCAACATTCACCCATCGCTATTACCGCGTTGGCGCGGCGCGGCACCGATCCAACGAGCTATTGAGGCTTGCGATCGAGCGACCGGGGTTACTATCATGCAAATAGATGCTGGGCTTGATACCGGTGGCATTTATAAACAAGAGGTTTTACCAATAGACACCACCGATACCACAGCAACGTTATCTGTAAAAGCCGCCTCACTTGGGGCAAAATTATTACTTGAAGTTTTGACCAATATTGAAGCTGGTAGGGCTAAAATCACAGTGCAGAACGATGCGCAAAGCACCTATGCCAAAAAAATAACAAAAGAAGAGGGTAGAATTGATTGGCAGAAGAGTGCGCTCGAAATAGATTGTATGATCCGCGCTTTCAATCCATGGCCAGTTGCTTATGCGGAAATTGATGGGCAAGTTGTTCGTATTTGGCAGGCAGAAACTCAAAATATCGATTCTAAGTCTGCTGATTTAGGCACGATAATACAGGCAAGTAAAAATGGTGTTGATGTAGCGACCGGTGATGGGGTGTTGCGTTTGATAAAAATCCAACTTTCTGGCGGCAAGCCATTGTTGATCGCAGATATTCTTAATGCTCACCAACAGCTGTTTGCTGTGGGCAAACAATTACGATAGCTGTAGGAGTTTATATTTATGCAAGACAAACTGCTTGAATTTATTAGAAAAATTCCGAAAAGTGATCTGCACGTGCACCTAGATGGTTCTGTGCGGATTGAGACTTTAATTGATCTGAGTCAGAAGCAAAAGTTGGCGTTGCCTTCCTATACCGTCGAGGGGCTGCATGAGCTGGTTTTTAAGGACCGATATGCCAATTTGGTGGCGTATCTCCAGGGGTTTGGTTTGACTATCCAGGCAATGCAGACACCTGAGAATCTGGAGCGGATCGGTTATGAGTTTGCGATGGATAACATCAACGAAGGGGTATGTTATGTGGAGGCTCGCTTTGCTCCCCAGTTTCATATCAACGACAATCAGGATATTGATCGTGTGCTTTTGAGTGTTAGTAAAGGAATGAATAAAGCGCGTGCGGAATATAACCAAAGGCCAGAAGTTAAATCGGGGGAGTTGCCGGAATTCAATTATGGAATAATTGCATGTGCCATGCGGTCATTTGGCAAGGGATTTTCCCAGTTTTTTGATCAGTTGCTTGAGGTGCATAAGCAGAACAGCCTAAACGAGGTGTTTGCTATTGCCTCATATGAGCTGGCCAAAGCGTGTGTGAAGACGCGGGATAAATGTGGTGTGCCGATCGTTGCGCTTGATTTGGCTGGGGCAGAAGACGGGAATCCACCGGCGCGGTATAAGCAGGCTTATCACTTTGCCCATCAAAATTTTATGAATCTAACCGTGCATGCGGGAGAGGCTTATGGGCCAGAAAGTATCCATCAGGCTGTTACCGAACTTTATCCCGATCGAATTGGGCACGGCTTTCATCTTTTTGCTCAGGACAAAATTACTGATCCTAAGATTCAGGATAAAGAAGAGTATATTCGGCAGTTAGTGCAGTATATCGCGGATCGGAGAACTACGATTGAGGTCTGTTTGACTAGCAATCTGCAAACGGTCCCTGGTTTTGAGAACATCAAAGACCACCCTTTTGCTCGTATGCTTGATAGTCATTTGAGCGTCGCAATTTGTACTGACAATCGAACCGTAAGTAAAACTACGGTTACCAAAGAAATCATGCTGGCGGTACAAAATTTTAACTTGACTGGAGATGCACTGCGAGACGTGATTCTGTACGGTTTTAAGCGCAGTTTTTATCCGGGTGCGTATACTGAAAAGCGGGAGTATGTGAAAAAAGTGTATGCGAGGTTTAAGTTGCTTGAAAAACAGTATTTGATATCCTAAAAAATCAACTATCAAATACAAAACCAACGTGCAACCAATTGAATTTATTGGTAGGCCGTGTGGGGGTCGAACCCACGACCAACTGATTAAGAGTCAGCTGCTCTACCAACTGAGCTAACGGCCTATGAAAATTTTTCAAACAACGCTCATCGTAACTGTCTACGGGCTTTGAGTCAATTTCATATTCTGGCTTATGAAAAAAATACTTTTTAGCATTGCAATAATTTTTTATGCGCAGCTGGTTTTTGCTGACAATGATGTTTTTGTCTATAGATTGTCGTATGCCAAGCGATCTGGAGAAAGCGTGGTGGTGTATTGTGGTATCACTAATAATCCTGAAAGAAGGGCTCGTGAACATGCGGTTGCTGCTACCAAGCGTTACAACACTTTTGATACCATGACTGTATTTGCAGGTCCCATGCCTAGAGAGCAGGCGTTACAAGAGGAAACCAATTGTATTAATAGCAATGATATCCCAGGGTTGTATCAAACTTATCCTAGTCATCCCACTCGTCCTAGTAAATATAAGAGCGATGGAGAAAAGCAACAAGCGATTGCGGAATATGATCGCACTATGATACCTCTTGGCTTGAGCAAGCTTCAGAACCCCTAGTTATATATACCCCCCAAGTTTTAAGTAAACTTAATGGAATAGCTGTATCAGGTCCAAAGTGTGAAGTGTGTGATGTGCTAGTGACTGACGGTGTGGTTAATTATTGCCAGCACCACTTTGGAGGGCGTATATTTTGTATGGATTGCCAACATTGTGATGGGTGTGGGGCACAGGTGACAGAGGGTGTAATTGATTACTGTTGTGATCAGTTTGGTGGGCGTATACTCTGTATGGATTGTCAATAAAGCCGGTGAAGCCCATTGGTTGGCCAAACCATCACCCGTATACAATTTGACTTTATTCAAGACAGTGTGTAATTTGTTGATTGTTATTGTAATGTGCTTGAACATGTCACACACATCATCCAAAAATATCTTCGCGGAAAAAATCACCTTTCAAGCAGTAATCATTTTCTTACTTGCCGCGTGTTTCTATCTTTATGAATTTATTATACAAATTGCGCCAGGGGTGATGCAAAACGATCTGATGCGCGCATTTGCGATTGATGCGACCAAGGTAGGTTTGTTGTCTGGGTTCTTTTATTTAACTTATACCCCTTTGCAGTTGTTTGGCGGGATATTGCTGGATCGTTATAGCGCACGAATTATCTTAACCTGCGTCTGCGCCATTTTTGCTTTTGGAGTGCTGCTGTTTGCCTATGCGACCAACATTTATATGGCTTCGCTGGCGCGTATGATTATGGGTGGGGCAGCATCGTGTGCATTTATTAGCGTGCTTCATCTTACTGCTCGCTGGGTTCCCCCGATCCACTTTGCCCTTTTTGTGGGTATTGCGGAGATGATGGGAGCGATCGGTGGATTTAGTGGCACGAAATATGTAGCGCTACTGCTCAAACATTTTGATTGGCGCACGACCTCTTTGGGGTTTGCCTATGTTGGGTTTGCTTTGGCAATTTTGATTGCGCTGATTGTGCGTAACCAACCTGCCACACATAAAATTGAGCGTCCAAAACTTGAAAATAATTCTATTTGGTTTGATCTTAAAACCATTACGCATAGTCGTGAAACCTGGTCGATTGCTTTTTACTCTTTTCTTATCTGGGCGCCAATTTTGGGTTTGGGGTTGTGGGGAGTAGAGTTTATTTGCATCAGTCACCATCTCGATAAAGCGGCAGCAGCTTACGCAGTTGCTTTTGTGTGGCTTGGGGTTGCAATAGCCAGCCCGGTTATCGGTTGGATTTCCGATCGTTTGCGAAAGCGTTGTGTGTTTATGAGCATTTGTGGCACAGCCGGTGCTGTGTCGATGATGGTTGTGATTTTTGTGACTAATCTCCCAGCTGTGGTTTTATATTTGTTAATATTTATGATCGGATTTGCCTCCGCTGGGCAGACCCTATCGTTTGCATTGATTAGAGATAATAATTCTCCACATACCAACAGCGCAGCCAATGGATTGAATAATATGGCGGTAGTTGCAGGGGGACTTTTGTTTCAGCCGCTGGTTGGTAGAATTTTAGATTTCTGTTGGCAAGGGATGATTCAGGATGGTGTCCGTGTGTACAGTTTACATGGGTATCAGATGGCGCTTGTGGTATTACCGATCTGTTATTTTATTGCAGCAGTTATGAGTGCGTTTTTTATTAAGGAGACCCACTGTATTGCGGTTTGGCGAAAATAAAGGGAGGGATTAGATCATGATGACGAAGTGTATGGTATCTGCCTTGTTATTAGGGTTGTGGATGCTTCCACAATTTGCTTATGCTGCTAAATCTTACAGCAAGCAGTTGTGTTTCCAGCCAGGTTACACCTGTATTAAAATCAAAAAAGGCTATACTTGGGACAGATTATTGCCAGACCCTAGGCGGCAATATATTGTGAAGAAGATCAACCGGATGAATATAGAATTGGAGCCGGGTATGGTTATAGCGCTGCCGAACGATCTTGATCAGGCAGATGAACTTATGTTTGCTCCTTTTCCAACTCGTATTACTCCATTTGATCGAACCGTTGTAATCGTTGATTTGAGCGATCAAGCTTTTGCTGCTTACGATACTTTTGGGTCGTTAGTACACTGGGGACCAATATCGGCTGGTCAGGATTGGTGTGCTGATGTGGGGAGAGGGTGTCGTACTCCAGTTGGAAGTTATTATGTTCAAAGTAAAGGCGGGCCGGGTTGCTCATCGTCTAAATACCCAATACCAGAAGGCGGTGCGCCGATGCCATTCTGTATGTTTTTTCGCGGTGGTTATGCCTTACACGCCAGTCCAGCAGTGCCAGGATATCATGCCAGTCATGGGTGTGTTCGCTTATTTTACGAAGATGCTGAATGGTTAAATAAAGAATTTGTTGAATTTGGTAATGGCAAAGCAACCAAAGTTATTGTGCAGCCTTAGTTTCTTTTTTCTTAGTAACGATTATGAAAAAAAATATTGTTATATCGATTATCTGTTTGATTTGGTTGGGTTGTAGTGTTTGTGTTTATGCCATTAGTTTAGATGCCATAGAAGCCGCTCTTACAACTAGCCGTATTGATAATGCTTCTTATAGGGGATCTATCTCCCCAGTTAGTTTTCAAGACCTATATGATAATAGGGGAGGAGAGGTTATTAAAGATTGGCTTCGCAATCTTAGGAGAGATGAAGTTTTGTTGACCCGGGAAGAATTTGAGCAGGTAAAAAAAGGGAAATGTTGGTATCTCAAGTCTGATACTGATACAGGCATAGGTAGGATTTTAGGCGTAAAATTTTTAGAGCGCGCTATCGTTGATTTGCATATAAGACATATAAAAGTCCCAAAAAAGCTTATTGTTACAGATTCCAAAACGATTCCTATTGAGATAAAATTTATTTGGGGGCACCCGACTATTAAAATAGACAATAACGATTATGTTCATATATATGCAGAGCATATCGAGAGAGTTAATCGACCGATTACTTGGGATGAACTAAGGGACTTGCTCATGCTTGTCTATTTCACCCGTTTTGTTGATATTGGACATGATAATTTTATTATTGCTAAAGATGCTATTTATGTCATAGATACTGAGTCTAGGAACTTTGTTAACTATCTGGCTATTGACAATAGGGATTTATTTAAACTTCATAGGTATGTTAAAAACATAGAAGATAAGACGGAGGAAAAAGAACTGCATGAAAAATTTAAACGGTTAATAGAATTTATAGAAAAATCCAGCGATGATGAGAAGCGCAGTAAAATAGGGAAAGGAGTAATAGAGAAGTCCAAAAGCGATAGTGATAGTGAGGTGTCTTGCTTGTTTCTTAATAGGGAATACAAATTCCAGTGGTCGATGGATAGCTGATTTCGTTAATCCATTTCTCCTGTTGTTAGCCCTTTCGGTAAACTTTCTTTTTCATTTTCTGTTATCTGTACAGCCTTTGCATTCCAAGTTAAAGCCAAAAAGAAAATTGATAAAAAACATGAGGCCAAGAGCATAATAAAACCACCGTTCCAGCCAAAACTATCAACTGCCCATCCGATCCCGATATTAGCTATCACGGCGCCACCAACATAACCAAAAAGTCCAGTTAATCCAGCTGCAGTTCCCGCGGCTTTTTTGGGCGCCAAATCTAAGGCATACACTCCGATCAGCATCACCGGGCCATAAACAAAAAAACCCACTGTAATCAATGCGATATAGTCATACAATTCATTGCCAACCGGCACAAACCAATAAGCCAAAATCCCAATAACAACAATCAACATAAAAATTATACAAACCGAAGCGCGATGGGCGCGAAAAAACCTGTCGCTGATCCAGCCACATAAAATTGTGCCTGGAATCGCGGCAAACTCATACATAAAATAGGCCCATCTGCTTGCATCCTGAGCAAATCCTTTTGCCTGGGTTAAATAGGTTGGTACCCAATTAATTACTCCATAACGAACAAGGTAGACAAATACGTTGGCCAACGCGAGATACCACAAATATTTATTTGCAAAAATATATTTAAAAAGAATTTCTTTGGCTGTTAATTCTTTTTCGCAATCCTTAGCAACAGTACTGCTGGAAGTTTCTGGTTTATATTCTTCAATTGGCGGGAGCCCTTCAGATTGAGGAGTATCACGTACGGTAAGCAATACAAAAACGGCGGCTATTAAAGCGATAACTGCGGGAAAATAAAAAATGCTATGCCAGGAAGAAAAAATGATGGTTCCCAAAATTGCTAAAGGGGCAATCAATCCCCCGCCGATATTTGTGGCGGTGGTCCAAATTGCCATCTTGGTTCCGCGTTCTCGTTTAGTAAACCAATGAACCATTACTCTAGCAGCTGCTGGCCAACCCATGCCTTGGCACCAACCATTAAAAAACATTAGTAAAAACATCAAAGGAATGCAGGACAAAATAAAATGCGTTCCATAAAAAATATTTATTAGGGCGGAAAAAATTAATCCCGCGGCCATAAAATATCGAGGATTGCTGCGATCAGAAACAGTGGCCATAACAAATTTACTGATTCCATAGGCCAAGGGGAGGGCTGAAAAAATTAAGCCAAGTTGAGTTTTGGTAAAACCCTCTTGTTGCAGATGTGGCATGGCAAGGGAAAAATTGTTGCGTAAGAGATAAAAGCTAATGTAGCCGGTGAAAATGCCGATAAATACCTGCCAGCGTAGTTTCTTATAATTAATATCAACATCTTTGTGCGGTAGTCTGGTTCTATGTGGTGCCGGGTGAAATATTTTTAATATCCTTGATGCCATGATTTTTTATGTACAATTTCGTATATTTTTATTTGTATGGTTAGACTATACGGGGTTTATCTGGTTGTCGATAGCGTAAAAATAATTAAGTTTATAAAATGCTCGCGACTCAAATAAAAAAATCAATATAATCAGTCTGTTGCATGTTACTGGTGAAATTTCGGAGGTAATTTATAACCGTTATTGGTTAAAACTTGGCGTAAAATGTCTGGTCGATCAGTGATAATGCCATCTACCGGAAGATCGATCATGCGCTTCATTTCTCGTTCAGTGTTAACTGTCCACGGGATAATTTTTAAATTGTACTTATGCGCTTCAGAAGCATTATTTTTATTCAACTCTTTACTTTCAGGGCCCCAGATTTTGCCGCCAAGTTGGGCAATCATTTTTGGAATAGACCCATCGTAATCTTTAACTAAAAACCCCGCGCCCCAAAGACCAGCAATTTTTGGATCTTGATGATGCATTTTTTTAGTTAAGCTTTGGCTGGTCAAATATGCCGTCGCAATTTTGGGAGCAAGTTTTTGTGCGATCTGTAACACGCGCCAATCAAATGCTTGCAGTTCAGCGTGCTCTTCAACTTTCTCTTCTCGAAGCACTTTAACAACTGCTTTGACAATCTGTTCTGGTGAAAAAGTAAATTTTGGATGAGAGGGATCGGTTTTGATTTCTATTTGAAATTTAACTTCATCGCCAGCGACTTTTTTTACTAATTTAATTACCTCTTGCAGATTTGGAATGTGGGCGCCAACAACAGGTTTTTGTTTGGGGAAGGCTAGGGCATATGCAGTTCTTGGTTTTAACTCACCGACATCGTAGGTTTGCAATTCTTGCCAGGTTAGGTCTTTGATTAGTAGTTTTTTGCTGCTAATCCAGTTACCTGCGCCATCGCGTGTGAGATTGGGATTTAAAGCCAAATCGTGAGTAACTACGGCAACGCTATCTTTTGTTACACCAACATCCATGTCAACGTAATCAACACCTACTTCCAATGCCTTGTGGTAAGCTGGAATGGTGTTTTCTGGAGCCAAACCACGTGCGCCACGATGGCCATAAATTAAAACCCGTTTATTGTTTGCAGTAGCAATAGAATTAATTGAACCCAAGTTTTTTCCAGAAATCATCTAGATATTCGCGAAATTCTTTGCCCCAAGCTATATCAATAGGGGTTAGCAACGATTCATGTGATGGTTGTTTCTTGCCCCATAACTCATCTGCAAATTGGTCGCGAATTTTTGCAACGATTGGATGAATGCCAAAATCAACCAAAGTTTCAATTTTTTCTCCGCCTTGGCTATCAGCAGCAGGTTTAATAATATCAATCTTGCCAATCGGACTGACTTTTACCGCATTACCGACAAAAGCCAAGCCAACTATTTCTCCATTTCTGATTTGCTCGAGTGTAATGTCTTGTTCGCGCACTTTAAGACCCATTGTTGGCGCGAGATGTTTGGCAATATAATCTAAAACCGTACCACCCAAACGATTGACCCGTAATGGCGGGTATACCAAAGTTTCGCCATCTTTGAGAATGGCAAAGATTTCTTCGCCGGGACCATCAGAAAACACGCCATAACGAATTAGTTCGTCAAAGTTTCTCACCCCAAAGTCAAGCTCTCCGCCCTTTACGCAGTAAGGAGCAAGATAAATTAATTCGTCATATTTGAGGGCGCGTGCAATACCGCCGTCTACTGCTGCAGCCCCATAATTTGAGGCATGCTTTCCCATAATCGGAAACATGCGCTGTACCCCAGTGATAACGGCCCTGACGCCTTCTTTGCTGATTCTTGCGGTATCAGGAAAGTAGCTGCCCCAGCGAAATGCTAACGCGCTGCTTTCAATGAAAAAATCTGATGTGAATGAAACTCCCCAAGGACCAACGCCAGTTCCCATCGATGGGCGAATATAAGCGCGGGTTGGACTACCATCGTCAGCCACCAGCATATCGAAGCCATGTACCGCTACGATATCTAATATTGATTGACTAAACTTTTCGATTGCTACAGGGCTGTTATAACCACGAGCTCTTAATGAGCGCATCATGCGTGCCAGTCTTGGGCGGTGTAAAATGGCGTTAACGCCGACAATTGTATTGTTTTGGTCTAATATTGGCTCCGCACTCGAGCCTTCCCAGCTACCAGTTGCATAGTCTGAGCGGTGTTGTTGATTGGGTGCTAAATTTAGAACTGAATGCGGTGGGCAGATGACCATTTTGTCAGGGACAAAAGGCAAGTTGCGAGCGATATATTTGGTTTTTTGCCAACTTTTTTTGATCACATCAGCAAAATGCAGTTGTACTTTATTGATTTCTTCATGCCATCCTTGCAATGATTCTTTATATTCCGCGCGCCATAAGTTTATATCTTTATTTGTTATCATCGTCGTTTTCCTCTTCTTTGAATGTCATCATTTTAAAGTTATGTGGTATAGAAATAAAGCAAAAGTTTAATAGAACTTATGCGAAACAAAACGCAAACTTAGGTTTTTGCCAGAACTTATGGGTTTTTTGTTTTTGGAACGGCTATTTTTACATTGCTAATAAGATGAACTCATCTATGTCATTTCCACCAGGTGCAAATTATTCGTCGCTATACGACCAGCAGACCAAAAGCTTCCTTATTCTTACAATTTTTTACCCGCAAAAATGTTTTTACGTGATTTAATAAAACTTAAATGTATAATGTTGAGAAAAATCAAGGTCTCACACAAATGAACAAGAGCATCCTGAAAATAGTTACATTTTGCGTATTACTGTTACTCTGCCAATTCACTGTAGCTGCCAGCTCTTTAGAAAAAGTCCAACCAAGCATTGACAGACTTATAAAAAACTGTGATCCCAATATTAACGTTGGCATTATGGTGAAATCACTAAATACCGGCAAAATCATTTATCAAAAAAATGCCGATCAATTGTTTATGCCAGCAAGCGTGCTGAAAATTTTTCCCGCTGCAGCCGCTCTTACTTCTTTGGGGCCAAATTACGTATTTCAAACCAAAGTATTAGCCCAAGATGTTGCTGTAAATCAAGGAACTTTAAATAATGATCTGTATTTTTACTTTGACGGCGATCCAACCCTAACTCAACAAGATATTGATAATTTGATAACTACGGTCGCACAGTTTGGCATCCATACAATCAACGGCAATATTTACATTGACGATACTGTTTTTGACCAAGAGGTTTCTGGACCGGGATGGATGTGGGATGAGCGCAATTTTTGTTATGCCGCCCCAACAAGTGCCATCATAATCGATAAAAACTGTTTTTCACTACAAATAACCACACCCCAAAAACCAAATAAACCAGCAACTTTAACCAGCAATAATTACGAAAAATTCATCTCCATAATAAACCAAGTAACCTCAAAACAACCAGGTAACGGTTCTTGTCCATTTAACCTACATGCTACCAGCGACAATGTTTATCGAGTAAACGGCTGCATTGCACCAAACAAAACTATAGGATTATCAGTTGCAATACGAAATGTGCGCTTATACACCAAAAACATGCTGCTCGAAAAATTACGCGAGCATAATATTAGGCTTCTTGGGGAAATTAAATTCAAAAACACACCAACCGACACGCTGCTATACGCTTTGGCAGAACATAAATCAAAGCCGCTTTCTGAACTATTAAAAACCATGCTTAAAAAATCGGATAATTCAATTGCTGACGCCGTTTTCAAGAAAATAGGTTATAATTACTTTCATAAAACATCAACTTGGCATAGCAGCGCTCAGGCAATTGCTAACATCCTCGCATCAAAAACCGGTATTTCTTTCAAAAAAATGAAGATCGTTGATGGGTCTGGATTGTCACGCTACAGCTTGGTATCGCCGGCGCAATTGGTTGCTGTACTGCGCTACGCCTACACTGACAAAAACATCAACCAAGCTTTCACTAGCTCTTTATCAATAGCTGGCGCTGATGGCACATTAAAATATCGAATGCCTAATTTAAAAAATCGCGTCTACGCTAAAACCGGAAACATGGAAGGCATATCGTCGCTTGTTGGTTATATTAAAACAGCACACCAGGGAAATCTTGCCTTCGCCATCACCGTAAATTCTTTTTTAAACAACAACATAAAATATCGACAACTGCAAGATAAAATCTGCACGATTTTGGCTAACATGTAATGTCCATCCGATCGGGTAGCGGATAAAAAACAATCTTTCCCTAAATCGGCAGTTGCAATTTTGGATCAAGCAAAAGCAATTGCTCTTTAAAAATATCTTGAATCCGCACTAATGCCTCTTGGGTGTCACCCTCAAAACGCATGATCAAATAAGGCGATGTATTCGAGGGCCTGACCAAACCAAAACCATCATTATAATCAACACGCAACCCATCGATCGTATTAATCTTACCTCCTGGAAACTTGGCGTTTTGTACAAATTTTTCCATAAACTGGAATTTTTGTGCCTCCGCAAGCGGGATTTTCAATTCTGGGGTGTTAACGCTGTTTGGCAATTCCGCAAAAATCTCGCTGCAACTTTTTTCACCAGTGGCAAGCATTTCTAAAAATCGCGCGCCCACATAAATACCGTCGTCAAAACCAAACCATCGCTCTTTAATAAACATGTGCCCGCTAAGCTCCCCTGCAAGCAACGCCCCTATTTCTTTCATTTTCGCTTTAATCAATGAATGGCCGGTTTTATACATTAACGGCACTCCTCCGTGTTTTGTAATTTGCTCCGCTAAATGCCGCGTGCACTTAACATCATACGGAATGGTAGCGCCAGGATGACGTGACAAAAGATCAATCGCAAATAGCATCAATAAGCGATCAGCCGCAATAATCTCACCTTTTTCGGTAACAACCCCAACACGATCAGCATCACCATCGAAAGCTAAACCGACATCGGCTTTTTTCTCTTTAACTGCAGCAACCAAGGCTTCTAAATTTTTAGGTACTGATGGGTCAGGTTGATGATTGGGGAAGTTGCCATCGACCTCACAATAAAGCTCAGTTACTTCACAGCCCAACTTACGAAATAACTGCGGTGCTACTATTCCGCCAACACCGTTACCACAATCAATTACTACCTTTAAAGAACGTGACAACTTAACATCACTCTCAATGCGATGAATATAATCATCAATAATTTCAACTTTCTCTGCTTTTCCGGTGCCAAATTTAAATTCCTGGGTAATAATTCGCTGATACAATCTCTCAATTGCATCACCATACAAAGTTTCGCCACCAATCACGATTTTAATGCCATTATAATTGGGTGGATTATGACTACCGCTTAACATCGCACCAGACTGAGAACCCATAATTGCTGCGGCGTAGTACAAAATAGGAGTTGTAACTTCATCAATGTTCACCACATTACAGCCACTGGCTAAAATTCCAGCCTCCATCGCTGGCAATAACTCTGGCCCAGACAACCTACCGTCTCTCCCAATGGCAATAGTGTTTTCACCTCGATCAAGAGTTTCGCTACCGATTGCAAGGCCAATGGTGTAAATATTGTCAGGAGTAAACCCCTCGCCAACAATACCGCGAATATCGTACGCACGGAAAATTTCTTTTGGTATTGATTTAACAATTTTGTAATTTGCCATAATTATTTTCTCCCAGTATGTCCAAAACCACCTTCACCGCGTTTAGATGCGGTGAAATCAGAAACTATCTCAAAATTAGCATGCAAAACCGGCACTAGTATCAACTGCGCAATACGTTCGCCTGGAGTAATAGTAAACGCTTCCGTCCCTCGGTTCCAGCATGAAACCAGAATTTGGCCTTGATAATCAGAATCGATCAAACCGACTAAATTTCCAAGTACAATACCGTGTTTATGCCCAAGACCAGACCTTGGTAAAATCATAGCAGCATAACCAGGATCGGCAATATGAATAGCTATACCTGAAGGAATTAATTCCGTACTTCCAGGCTTCAAAACCAAATCCAGCTCAAGACAAGCTCGCAAATCCAAACCAGCAGAACCATCAGTTGAATAATGGGGTAATGGGTAATCGGTACCAATACGCGGATCTAATATTTTTAGCTGAACTTTGATCATAGAATCATGATTATACGGTATTGCCATGGTTGTTGGCTACAATAAACTATCGGTATATGTCTATAACCAACTGGCCAGCCGCGGAGCGTCCGCGCGAAAAACTGCTTGAACATGGTGCGAAAAACCTATCTGACGCCGAATTGCTAGCAATTTTTATCCGCAATGGAACCAAAGGCAAAACTGCTGTTGATTTAGCGCGTACCCTGCTCAATTATTTTGGTGGGCTTCGCAATTTGCTTGATGCCGGAGAAGACCAAATCTGTAGCTTTCCTGGCCTGGGCAAAGCAAAATATGCCGAACTACAAGCGACCTTGGAAATATCGCGGAGACATTTGGCGGAACAACTAATTCGCACTAATGTTATCTCCAACGCAGAAACCGCCTATCTGTATTTGACTGCCAAGTTGCGTAACTATCAACATGAGGTTTTCGCTTGCTTGTTTCTAGACAACCAAAACCGGGTTATCCACTATGAAGAACTTTTTCATGGTACGATTAATAGCACGACCGTTTACCCGCGTGAAATCGTCAAAACCGCACTCCATCACAACGCCGCCGCGGTAATTTTTGCCCACAATCATACCTCCGGGACACCAACCCCAAGTTTACAGGATAAACAGCTGACTAAAACTCTAACCAAAATATTGTGTCCCCTTGACATCAAAGTGTTGGATCACATTATTATTGGCAATAATAGTTATATTGCATTGGCTGGGAAGGAGTTTTAAACTAACCCAAAAATACCATTCAACGACACGAGGCCCCAATGAAAATTACTGCTATCAAGGCGCGTGGAGTCTATGATTCAATGGGACTTCCCACATTGGAGGTTGAATTAGAAAATGAAAAGGGCCAAAAATCATTTGCCATGGCCCAGCGCGGACTAACAAAAGGTGAGTTTAGATATTTCAGCCTCCGATTACTATCATAATAACGCGTATGAGTTTGAATGGCTGGGAAATCGAGACCTGATCGACTATCTCAAATCTATGCTTGCTAAATATCCCATACAATTCATTGAAGACCCTTTTGACTGCACTGACCATGAAAAGTGGGAAATTTTTTCTGAGTATTATCGTAAAAATAACAGTGACATACTTATTGCTGGGGACGATTTATTTGCCTCAAATACCAATAGAATTGAGTCTGGAATAACCAATAAAATAGCAAACGCATGCCTAATAAAACCAAATCAAACCGGTCTTATAAAAAATGTTAAATCAGCAATAAAAACAGCAAAGATGGGCGGCTTATCCGTTATTGTTTCGCAAAGAAGTGGGGAAACAGATGATGCTTTTATTACACACTTGGCTGTAGGTTATAGTGCCGACTACTTAAAGGCTGGTGGTATGAATAATATGGACAGAATCTCAAAATACAACGAATTATTAAGGATATACCAAAAATAAATTATAGGAGAAAAATAATAGACGATACGATTGTTTGTACAGCAGCGTTTGTTGCGAAAAAAGGCAGGGCTGATGAGCTATACGCAGCGCTAAGTGCTTTGATTAAACCAACTAAAAGCGAACTTGGATGTTTAAGTTATGAACTTTATCAAGGTTTAGATAATGCTCATTTATTCATCATGATAGAAAAATTTAAAGATAAAGCATCTCTCGATTTTCATGGCGAGCAACCATATTTAGCGGCCTTCAAACAGATTGCCGGTGAATTAATCGAATCGGTTTCGGTTACCCCTTACACCTCCCCAAAAAACTGTTAAAAAATATAAAAAATACTTGCTGTGCTAATTGACATGCACGTGCTCAAACTGCAGAATAGAAATCAAGGTTGAGAATTTATATTTTTGGGGCGTCGCCAAGCGGTAAGGCACTGGATTTTGATTCCAGCATTCCTAGGTTCAAATCCTAGCGCCCCAGCCAAATCCATAACTATTATTCTAAACGGAGTAAACCATAACCATGAAACTATTCACCGGTAATGCAAATGTTCCATTAGCAAACAAAGTAGCGGAGCACCTACAGATTAGTCTTGGCAAAGCTGTAGTTGGTAGCTTTACCGATGGTGAAACCATGGTAGAAATTATGGAAAACGTCCGTGGTCAAGAAATCTTTATAATTCAACCAACTTCAGCTCCAACCAACGATAACCTGATGGAGTTAGTTATTATGGCTGATGCTATGCGCCGCGCTTCTGCCAAAAATATTACAGCAGTGATCCCGTATTTTGGTTACGCGCGTCAAGATCGACGCGTGCGTTCATCAAGAGTACCGATTAGCGCCAAAGTTGTTGCTGATATTATGGAAGCTGCTGGGATAACCCGTTTAATTACTATTGACTTGCATGCCGATCAAATTCAGGGATTCTTCTACATTCCAGTGGATAACGTTTACGGTACACCGGTAATGTTTGATGATATTAAAAAGAAAGATCTTAAAAATATGGTTATTGCATCACCAGATGTTGGTGGTGTCGTACGTGCACGAGCAGTAGCCAAAAGATTAAACGACTCAGATTTAGTAATTATCGATAAACGACGCCAAAAACGTAATCAAGTAGAAGTTATGCATATTATTGGTGATGTTGAAGGTCGCGATTGTATAATTGTCGATGATATTATAGATACCGCTGGCACCATTTGCCAAGCAGTAAAAGCTTTGAAAAACAAGGGAGCAAAAAGCGTAACAGCGTATGGCACTCATCCGGTTTTATCTGGCAACGCAATCGAAAATATCGAAAACTCCGATATAACTGAAGTAGTAATAACCGACACCATTCCTCTTAGCCAAGAAGCCCTGAACTGTAAAAAAATTCGTCAATTAAGCATTAGCCAAATTTTAGCGGAGACAATTCGCCGCGTAAATAACAAGGGGTCTGTAAGCTCAATGTTTCCAGACTGATATACCCTTCGAAAATTGAATTTATGCTTTACTCGCAACTTCCTGTTGCTCGCCCCTTTGGGGTCTGCCTTTGGCAGTTGCGAAAATTGACACATCCATGTCAATTTTGTGTCGCCTGCGCCACTCGCACTCCTCATTTACGTAAAAGTAAACTCCGGGTGCTC
>CAZMGW010000011.1:16673-36416 GCA_964565935.1 uncultured Coxiellaceae bacterium | reverse complement strand
ATCTATTAAATTGATCCACATTATAAATATTTTGCTTTCTTCTAAACATTTCTAATCTTTTATAATCAGGTTTGTGGTGATTATTTTTTCTAAAACCTGTTTTACTTGGATTGTAACTTCTTCGAGAGTCTTGCTAGCGTCAATAATATAAAAACGCTTTGGCTCTTTGTTTGCCCGATCAAGGTAACAGCTGCGCACCTTCTCAAAAAATGATTCTTGTTCACTTTCAAGGCGATCCAGTACGCGATTCTTTTTTATACGCTTCATGCCAGTGCTGACATCAACATCAAACAATAGAGTGTAATCTGGACGCAAATCTCCTTGTACCCAGTTCTCTAAAATGGCAATTTTTTTTTGAGATAATCCCCTGCCACCACCTTGGTAGGCATAAGTAGCGTCAGTAAAGCGATCACAAATCACCCATTGCCCTTGCTCTAGCGCGGGAATGATAATTTGATTCAAGTGCTGGGCTCGTGCGGCGAAATAAAGTAGCATCTCGGTATCTGGATGCACCTGCTCTTTATAACGCTCTGTAAGGACAACTTGGCGGATTTTTTCGGCAACTTCGGTTCCACCGGGTTCTCGAGTTAAAATGAAGTCGATATTGTGAGCTTGCAAGTGTTCTGCTAAAAACGGAACTGCGCTGCTCTTCCCCGCCCCTTCAATGCCTTCTAAAGTAATAAATTTACCCATCATAATCAATCACTTGTGTTGTAAGTATTTTTTAACCGCCTTGTTTTGTTCTTTGTAAGTATCGGAAAATTGGTGAGTTCCATCACCTTTAGACACATAGTATAAAACCGTCCCCTCAGCAGGATGAAGCGCGGCTTCGATTGAAGTTGACCCAGGCATGGCTATTGGTGTGGGCGGCAAGCCTTTGCGCGTATAGGTGTTATATGGGGTGTCTTTTAGGTAATCAGCTTTATTTAATTTGCCGTTGTATTTTTGCCCCATGCCATAAATCACTGTAGGACAGCTTTGTAGCAACATACTTTGCGCCAAGCGCCGCATAATAACCCCGGCAATAATTGGCTTTTCTTGTTCAACCGCAGTCTCTTTTTCAATTATTGATGCGGAAGTTAGCGCTTCGTAGGGGCAATGGTATGGGACATTCGAAGATTTATTAGCCCAAGCCATTTGTAGACGCTTTTGCAATAATTGATATGCATTGATCAATATGTCGGTATCTTTTATTTCTCCACTAAATAAATAAGTATCAGGAGCGAATCTACCTTCTGGCAATTCACCTGGATGTCCAATTTTAGCCATGATCTCATCAGTGCTTAAATTTTGGATGGTGTGTTTGATGTAAGGGTTGTTATTCAGCGCCGTAATCACCTGAGAAAAAGTCCAGCCCTCTACGATCGTAAAAGCATGATTAATTGCTTCTCCCCGGACCATTTTTGCGAGCAGTGTCGATGGAGTGGTAATACCAGGTTCGATACTATACTCCCCTGCTTTTAAATTACGCTCCACCCCTTTGATCCGGGTAAGCAATGAAAAAAACAACGTATGTTTTATTAAATTTTGCTGTTTTAAAGCCATAGCAGCTTTTTTAACCGACATTCCTTGGATGAACAGAAAGCTTCCGGGTTTCTGGCCGGCTTCAATCAAAGGTCTGTTTAAAAACGACCACCAATTGAAACCTATCCACAAAAAAAACGCACAAAGCACAACAAGCAAGGTAAATAGGTTTTTATTTGTTGGTTTCATTGGGTGATTCAATTTTGATAAAAAGATTGGGCAAATTATACACTTTTTAACTCGATAAAGTCAGATAGGTATGCTTATATTTTTTTGAAAAGCAGTGATGTGTTTGTCCCACCAAAGCCAAAAGAATTGGAAAGAGTGGTTTCAATTTTCATCTGACGAGCTGTATGTGGAATGAAATCTAAATCACAGCCCTCATCTGGATTATCAAGATTAATTGTTGGTGGAGCAACCTGGTCACGAATTGCTAAAATAGAAATAATCGCTTCAACTGAACCGGCAGCGCCAAGCAAATGGCCGGTCATGGATTTAGTGGCGCTTACAGGGATCTTGTAGGCCTGATCAGCAAAAGCTTTTTTTATGGCTGTAACTTCAATCGCATCGCCAGCTGGGGTTGACGTAGCATGAGCATTAATATAATTAATTTCTTCTTTGTTTATGCCAGCATCATTGATGGCATTTTGCATCGCTAAAGCTGATCCAGAACCTTCTTGGTCTGGTAAGGTCATATGATAAGCATCACCACTCATGCCATAACCTACAAGTTCAGCATAAATATGAGCCCCTCGACGTTTGGCAAATTCATATTCTTCAAGAATTACAATTCCAGAACCCTCGCCAAGCACGAAACCATCACGATCTCGATCCCATGGGCGACAAGCTTTTGTGGGTTCATCATTGCGTCTTGATAGAGCGCGAATTGCGGCGAATCCGCCTATTCCCAATTCTGTTGTGGCCATTTCACATCCGCCAGCAATCATAACATCGGCGTCACCATAACTGATTAAACGTGCTGAATTTCCAATATTATGCGCGCCGGTGCTGCATGCGGTAACAATTGATAAATTAGGGCCTTTGCAGCCATGTTTAATCGCCACTATTCCAGGAGCCATATTGATAATGGTGTAAGGAATAAAGGTTGGTGAGATTTTTCTTGGTCCGCCTTCAAGAAAAGCAGCATAATTTCTTTGAATTGATAACAACCCGCCAATTCCTGCGCCAATTGAAACACCAACTCGGCTAGCGTTTTCTTCGGTGACAACCAATCCAGAATCAGCAAATGCTTGTGCAGCGGCCGCTATAGCAAACTGGGTAAACGCCTCAGTCTTACGAGCTTCTTTAGGATCAAGGTACAACAAAGGATTAAAATTTTTGATGTCGGCACAAATTTGAACCGAAAATTGCGAAGCGTCGAAGGCAGTAATGGAGCGCATCCCGCTTTTTCCCGCCAATAAAGCGCTCCACGTGTCTGTTACATTCAGACCAAGTGGTGTGATCATCCCAAGACCGGTAATGACGACGCGTCGTTTTGCCAAGGCAATATCCTCTTATCTTTATTGAGCTTCTTTAATATGAGATTGGATATAATCAATGGCTTGTTGCACCGTCGTAATCTTTTCAGCGTCTTCATCAGGAATTTCGGTGCTGAATTCTTCTTCTAAGGCCATAACCAGCTCGACAGTGTCCAATGAATCAGCCCCTAAGTCATCAACAAAAGAAGATTCATTAGTAATTTCATTTTCATTAACGCCCAACTGCTCGGCGATAATCTTTTTAACACGTTCTTCAATAGTTGGCATACTGCAATTTCCTCATAAATGTTAATAAGTTAAACTGTAAAACCAAAATAGCGTTGTTAGTTTATTCAAAAGCCACTAACTTGCAAGCAATATTTTTCACCATTTAAATCATATACATGCCGCCATTAACATGCATGGTTGACCCAGTAATATAAGAGGCTTCTTCGCTTGCTAAAAAAACTACACTTTGTGCTATGTCCTCTGGTTGACCAATACGTTTCATTGGTACTGTTGCTAATAATTTTTCTCTCTGCTCAGCAGTTAGCTTTTTCGTCATATCCGTTTCGATAAATCCCGGGGCAATGCAATTTACTGTAATATTGCGCGAAGCAACCTCAAGCGCCAAAGATTTACTAAACCCCACCATTCCAGCTTTAGCAGCAGCATAATTTGCTTGTCCGGGATTACCGGTATAAGCAACAATTGAAGCAATATTAATAATCCTACCCCAACGCGCTTTCACCATGTCACGAATACAAAAACGGCATAAGCGAAATATAGAAGTCAAATTGGTTGCTATTACCTGATCCCACTCTTCTTGTGACATGCGAAGCATTAAATTATCGCGAGTGATCCCCGCGTTATTAACTAAAATAGCTGGTGCTCCGTATTCTTTAATTATTTGTTCCATCGAATTTTCAATGGATTCCTGCTTGGTCACGTCCATAACAAACCCCTTTCCTTTTAGACCAAGCTCATTTAGAAAAAGCGAAATGTTGTTGGCATATTCCTCACTATAATCAACCCCAACCACGATCGCGCCAGCTTTAGCAAGCTGAAGCGCAATAGCTTTGCCGATGCCACGATTGGCGCCTGTAATTAATGCAACTTTGTTTTTTATAGACATATACTTTCCGCCTTAAAATTATGCAGTTTCTAACCTGCGTTATTACCATTACCGATATTCACAATTTTGCTTGGTTCACCAAGAAAATCAGTTATTATTTCAGTGCTAATCCTTTTGTTTAATCCGGTTAATACCTTACCTGGTCCGCACTCTAAAACATGATTAACCCCATTATTAATCATAAGTTGTATGGTTTCAACCCAGCGAACGGGACTGTATAATTGTCGTGCAAGTACGGCACGAATTTCATTCGGATCGTGATAGTTAGCAACATCAGCGTTGTGAATCACCGGGATTTTTGGAGTGCTAATTGCCACTTGTTCAAGGCGCCTGAGCAATTGTTCAGCAGCTGGTTTCATCAGTGCGCAATGTGATGGCACACTTACAGGAAGGAGTTTTGCTATCTTAGCGCCAGCATTTTTGGCAAGATCTACTGCCCGTCTAGCTGCGCTAAGTTGTCCAGCAAGAACGGTTTGTCCAATAGAATTATAATTGGCTGGTACTAGAACTTCTGTTCGTGCAGCTTCACTACAAATCTGCTCAATTAAATCATCTGATAAACCAACAATTGCAACCATTGCTCCTTTGCTGTGATATGCATTTTGCATAAAATGACCGCGATCTCGAACTAATTTTACTGCATCAATAAAAGTTATTGCTTCAGCGCACACCAAAGCCGTATACTCGCCCAAGCTATGCCCCGCCATAAATGCGGGTAAAGTATGATTTTTTTCCCGCCATATTTTCCACACAGCTACGCCAGCTGTTAATAAAGCGGGCTGAGTAAATTCTGTTTGATTGAGTTTTTCTATCGGGCCATTTTGCGTTAAATCCCATAGGTCATAATTGAGAACTTCTGAAGCTTCAGCAAAAGTTATTTGAATTTGGGGAAATTCGGCCGCCAATTCCTTTAGCATGCCAATAGATTGCGACCCTTGTCCCGGAAAAACCATGGCTAATTTACTGTTCATAAGCGACTCGCTAGACAATTTGAACACATCTCGGTAGCCGCAGGCTTTAGCCTGCGTGCTAGAATGTGCCCTTATCGAAAAACGCAGGCTAAAGCCTGCGACTACCAAACCATGTGGTCTCAACTAATATTTTATAAGAGCCACGCCCCATCCTAATCCAGCACCAAACGCCTCAAGCAATATAAGCTGGCCTTTTTTAACCCTACCGTCGCGCACCCCAATATCGAGCGCCAATGGTACCGAAGCTGCTGATGTGTTGCCCTGATCTTCTATGGTTAGAATTACTTTTTCCATCGGCAAATTAAGCTTCTTGGCTGTTGCTAAAATAATGCGTAAGTTGGCTTGATGTGGAATCAACCAATCAACTTGTGATTGCTCGATATTGTTAGCCTTAAGAGCTTCTTCTACAATTCCGTCTAATTTATTTACTGCTATTTTAAATACTTTATTGCCTTGCATTTTGATATGACGCGGTTCGTCGTCATTATAGAGGGTTCCAGAATGTTCAATTAGATCGTTATAACTGCCGTCTGCGTGTAGGTGTGTTGAATAAATTCCCGGTTCGTTGTCAGCTTTAAGAATAACTGCGCCCGCTCCGTCAGAAAATAAAATACAAGTCGAACGATCAGACCAATCAACAAGTCTTGTTAAAGAATCTGCTCCCACAACCAAAGCACACTTAACTACACCTGAACGAATGTATTGATCGGCGATGCTTAAGGCATAAATAAAACCGCTGCATGCTGCGCTAACATCAAATGCTGGACACAGGGTTGAAGTTATCCCTAAAAGATTTTGAAGGCAACAAGCGGTATTTGGAAAAAACTTTTGTGGTGTGGAGGTGGCAACAATTATTAGTTGAATTTCATTTTTATCAATGCCGGAGGCTTCAATAGCCCTTCTGGCAGCAATTTCAGCCATACTGGTAGTTGACTCATCTGCAGCCATAATATGCCGCGTTCTAATCCCCGTACGGTCAAGAATCCATTCATCAGTGGTATCGACTATTTTTTCTAAATCAGCGTTGGTCAAAAGCTTGTTAGGAAGATAGCTACCGGTGCCGATAATACGAGTATATTTCATGTTAGTTTAGATTCTTGTAAAACTTTGGTTAGTTCATCGCGAATTTTTTGTGGTACTTGTTTTTCTGCTTCAACAATTGCTTTTTCTAAAGCGGAAGTAAACGACGCAATATTCGCACTACCATGGCTTTTAATTACTACTCCCTGCAGCCCTATAAGGGTGGCGCCGTTGTATTTGTGAGGGTCTATGTCGCGGTGCAATTTTCTTAGCATTGGCAATGCAAGAAGTGTCAAAAATTTAGTAAAAAGATTACGCAGCATGTTGCGTTTAGCATAAAAAGCAACCAGTTTTAGCACGCCCTCGATGGATTTAAGCATGATGTTGCCAATAAAACCATCGCACACGATGACATCGACTGTGCCTTTAAAAATATCATCACCCTCAACAAAACCAACGTAGTTTATGTTTTTGTTTTCGGAGAGGCTGTGTGCGGCTTTTTTAATTTGCTCATTACCTTTGTTTTCTTCAGAACCTATATTGAGTAAAGCCACTTTTGGCCTGGTAATATTATCTACTACTGAAGCCAACACTGAGCCCATTACCGCAAATTGACAAAGATAATTAGCGTCTGAGTCAACATTGGCACCCAGGTCTAACACGTGTGTGGTTTTATCAGGAATAACTGTAGGGAAAGGTGTGGTAATTGCCGGGCGATCAATACCTGGCAAGGTTTTTAGCACAAATCTTGCGGTGGCCATTAAAGCGCCAGTATTACCTGCGCTCACGCACGCTTGAGCTATGCCATCTTTAACCAAATTAATTGCAACTCGCATTGATGAGTCTTTTTTGTTGCGCAAAGCTTTGGAAGGCAACTCGTCCATTAACACTTCTTCAGAAGCATGTTGAACGACAATGCGGTCTTGAAGTTTGGTATTTTGGGCAGCTATCTTGGCGTTTAAAACGTCTTGATTGCCAACTAAAATAAATCTTACATTTGGATATTGCGCTAATAACTTAAAGGCAGCAGGTACCGTAACACTTGGTCCATGATCTCCGCCCATAGCATCAATTGAAATCGTGATTTTTTCCAAGGGGGTTACTCTGTATCAGTTTCAGTGTTTTTGATAGGTTTTGGTGCAATAACCTGACGACCACGATAATAACCATCTTTAGTCATGTGATGACGGCGGTGGGTTTCACCAGAAGTTTTATCTACTGATAAGGTCGGGGCAGTTAATGCATTATGCGCACGACGCATGCCACGCTTCGATCTAGTTACTCTGCTTTTTTGAACAGCCATTTTCTTCTCCGATATGAAATTTGAAATTCGGAAGAATACTAACTGCAGTAATTTACCATGTCAAAATTTAATTGGTTATCGCTACAAAAAAATCCTCAATACAATAAACAAGTTAAGAAATTTGGTGTATTATTTGCTCAAGTTGCGAGTCCAAAGAAGCAACCAGATTTACTTTTACGCCATCAGACCACACAAATCGCATTTCTTTCGCATGCAAAAACAATCTCTTGAGACCAAGCAATCTCATTTCCTGGTTAAATTCTTTATCTCCGTATTTTTCATCGCCAGCAATGGGATAGCCAATATGCGTCGCATGAACACGAATTTGGTGGGTACGTCCAGTTTTAAGCTCAGCATCTAGCAACGATATGTTAGCTCCACTTCGTATTGGCTGGAAAATGGTTGTCGATTCTTTCCCTTCTTGAGTAACAGTCACAATGCGTTCACCCGAACTTAATTGATTTTTTAATAAAGGCGCGCTAACAATGCGCTCACCACCATCCCAATGGCCGCGAACTAACAAAATGTATTTTTTTAGAATCTTGCCATCACGGATAAGTTGGTGTAACTCTCTCAAAGAACTACGTTTTTTAGCTAAAACTATGCATCCTGAGGTGTCTCGGTCAAGGCGATGAACAAGCTCTAGCGCTCTTAAGTCTGGTCTGGCAGACCTTAAAATCTCAATCACACCAAAATTAATCCCGCTACCGCCGTGACTTGCTATGCCAGATGGTTTATTAACGACTAAAATTCTATCGTCTTCAAAAATGATACTATCCAATAACAATTTTATTAAATTGCTTTTGGGTTCATTTTTGATTTCTTCGGGGTCACTCCAAAACGGAGGAATTCTTATTAAATCATTTGATTGTATTTTATATGATGGTCCAATACGTCCCCCGTTAACCCTAACTTCGCCACCACGCAACATCTTATAGATACGGCTTTTGGGGACATTTTTCATTTTGTTAAATAAAAAATTATCTATCCGTTGGCCAGCGGAATCCGCATCAACAACCAACTTATTGGATTTATTTGTTATTTTGTCTTTTTGGGGCATATTTAAATTAAAATTATTACCGAATAAAGTGAGACAATAATCTTTTAATTGGATATTTACAAATACAAAAAATACTGTTGCATTTTTTTTACTTTAATAGTAACTTAGCGCGACCCTGAAACAGGGGTGCTTATTTAATATTTTAATGATGTTTTTATAGTAATGTGTTGATTATAAACAATTTTTGTCAATACTCTATCCATAATACTATATAATAGAATTTAAATTCATAAGAAAAGAGGCATCTGCTGCATTATCGGTAGCCGCGGGCTTTAACCCGCGAAATTTTGATGTAAATTCAACACGCAGGCTAAAGCTTGTGGTTACCAACTAAGACCATGCAGAGGTCTAGAAAAATAAAAGGGACCAGCGAATTAAAACATGTTAGAACATGTGGTTAGGAAAGAATTCCGATTAAAAAAGCTGGTATAAAAATAAAAAGGCGCGTTAAAAATATACTTAAAAATTATAAGTACGCATAAAAGATGCAAAGTGCTCTTTATACGAAACAAAAAAACGCCAATTAATCAAAGAGTTTAACATAATGAATAGAATGCTGATTAGCGCAACTCAGCCGGATGAGGTGCGTGTTGCTTTAGTAAAGGACCAACTGTTGTATGATTTAGATATTGAACATCCTGGATTTGAACAAAAAAAAGCTAATATTTACAAGGGTCGAGTTTCACGGGTAGAACCGAGCTTAGAGGCCGCCTTTGTTGATTATGGGGCTGATCGTCACGGCTTTTTACCTTTCAAAGAAATCGCACGTTCTTACTTTAAGCCTGAAGTTGCCAACGAATCCTTCTCACGTCTCAGCATTAGAGATGCATTGCGTGAAGGCCAAGAAATAATGGTGCAGATTGATAAAGAAGAACGAGGCACCAAAGGGGCCGCCTTAACTACTTTTATCAGTTTAGCCGGCTCATATCTAGTTTTAATGCCAAATAATCCGCGCGTTGGTGGAATTTCACGCCGAGTTGAAGGTAAAGAGCGAGATGAGCTGCGTGATCTTATGCGTAACCTCAATTTACCCGAAGGAATGGGTTTGATTGTACGCACCGCGGGTGTAGGAAAATCTTTGGATGAGTTGAAGTGGGATATGGATTCCTTAATGCGACAATGGCAAGCAATAGAGAAAGTGTCAACTGAGCGCCCTGCCCCATTTTTGATCTACCAGGAAGGCGATACAGTTATGCGAGCAATCCGCGATTACTTGCGCCAGGAAGTTAAGGAAATTTTGGTTGATAACCCCGAGCTATTTGAAAAATCAAAAGAGTATATTGAGCAGGTTAAACCTGATTTTATCGATCGTATTAAATTATACCAAAGCAAGACTCCTCTTTTTAGTTTTTACCAGATCGAAAAACAAATTGAAACCGCTTATCAACGAATTGTTCATTTGCCGTCAGGTGGGTCCATAGTTATCGATCACACGGAGGCATTGGTCAGTGTTGATGTTAACTCGGCAAAAGCGACGGGCGGTAGCGATATCGAAGAGACCGCATTTAATACCAACCTTGAAGCAGCCGAGGAAATTGCTCGTCAATTACGCTTGCGCGATATTGGCGGCTTGATCGTAATAGATTTTATTGACATGTCGCACATCAGGCACCAACGTGAAGTAAGCCAGTTGCTACGCAAATCTTTGGAATGCGACCGCGCACGTGTTCAAGTCGGACAAATTACGCGTTTTGGTTTGCTAGAGATGTCACGGCAGCGCTTGCGTTCACTTTTGGGTAAAGCCGTACAAGTCCCCTGCCCTCGTTGTGATGGTCAAGGCACTATTAGAAGTATTGAATCATTAGCATCTTCAATGGTTCTGATGATCGAGGAAGAAGCCGCCAAGGATAATACTGCTGAGATACAGATACAACTACCACTAGATTTCGCTACTTTTATGTTAAATGAAAAACGCGACATTTTAGCAGAAATCACTAAACGCCAAAAAGCACGAATTACCATTTTGCCTAATCAGCATTTAGCAACCCCGCAATATAAAATTAAACGCATACGAGCCAATGAAGCAGCTAAAAGCACTGACTTAAGCTACAACTTGATTGAATTGCCGGACAGCGAAATGCCAGAAAAACAAGTAATATCGACACGTAGTGTGGAAAAACCCGCAGTGCAATCGACCTTAAAAGATCATGAAAACGGTTCAGGACTAATTGTTGGTATTAAGCATTTTATTGGGAAGATTTTCAAAAAAGATGGTGAGGATGAAAAACCCACAGCAGTTGAGATAAAATCCAAAAACAAGTCTTCGACACCAAGCACTGGGTCAACTGGTTCAAGAGGAGCGCAACCATTTAAAGGCAGACAAACGCCTCGTGGTGGTGTTAAAAAAAGTCGTGATTATCATAGTGAGCGCACTCAACGTCCCCCACGCCGTCGTGGTGGTGAACGTGGCCGTTACCCTGCTGGCAATCGTGATCGCGATGTAAATAAAAAACACTTTGGTCCGCCACCCGCTAATACTTATCCTGAAATAACTGCCGAGCGCATAGAAGAGGAGAATTTATTTTCTCCCGCTAAAGAAAGAATGGAAAATTTCCATACTGAAAACTCAGTGGTAACTGGCCACACAAGACCGGCAGAAAATACCGGGATGTCGTCGTCACCAAGTTTCACATCACATGAACATGAAATAAAAACGCCAGAACCGGTAGTGGTTAATGAGAAACCGCAGGTTCATTTTGCGGATACTCAAAATACAAATTTGAATGATTCAAAAAGAGAAGATTCACCACAGGAATAAAAATATTTTTTAACAGATAGGGCGTGTCATCAATTCGCTAGCTTGAGCTGTAGCTCATTGATTTTCGAGCATCGCACCGCAGCATACATAGAAGTATGTGAGGAGCGAAGCGCAGAAAATCAATGAGATACTGCCAAGATAGTAGAATTGATGACACGCCCTAAGAAAAAGGGGGCAACATTATGTCGGTAACAATAGCTATTCCAAAAGAAATTAAAAATGGTGAATTGCGTGTAGCAATGACACCAGCTTTAGTTAATAAGCTCACCAAACTTGGGGCGAGCGTTAAAATTCAACACGATGCAGGCGCTGGTATTCATGCCAAAGACTCTGTGTACAAAGATGCAGAAATTGTTCCAACAGCTAATGCGCTTTATCATTTGGGAGATGTGGTGCTCAAAGTGCAACCACCAACTGAAGATGAAGTGGCTCACATGAAGGACAATTCAATTTTGATTTCTTTTTTATATCCACATCTTAATCCAAAGGTTGTAAAAAAACTGTTAGAGAAAAAAATCACCAGTTTTGGTATAGAGCTGGTTCCTCGTATTTCGCGTGCGCAGGATATGGACGCGCTTTCTTCACAAGCAACCATTTCTGGGTATAAGGCCGTGTTGATAGCCGCAGATAATAGCAAATTCTTTTTCCCAATGTTAACCACTGCTGCCGGTTCAATTCGACCAGCTAAAGTGTTTATCATTGGTGTTGGTGTTGCTGGCTTGCAAGCGATTGCAACCGCAAGACGTCTGGGTGCTCAAGTTACTGCTTACGACGTTCGTCCTGAAACCAAAGAGCAAACTGAATCTTTAGGCGCCAAATTTCTTGATACCGGTGTCCAAGCTGTTGGTGAAGGCGGTTATGCACGCGAGTTAACTAAGGAAGAAAAAGCAACTCAAGCCGAAGCCTTAAAAAAACATATTTCGGGTTGTGATGTGATCATCACTACTGCCGGTGTTCCTGGCAGACCAGCGCCAAAGATTCTTAGCAAGGAAATGGTCGAATCAATGAAACCTGGTTCAGTTGTGGTTGATATTTTGGCTGATATGGGGGGTAACTGTGAGTTAACCAAACCCGGTGAAACCGTATATCACAATGATGTGGCTATTATTGGACCAGTTAACATTCCAAGCGCTTTAGCAGTTAATGCTAGCGAAATGTACACACGCAACTTGATCAACCTGCTTAACTTGATGATCAAAGAAGGCACGTTAAATTTAGATTGGAATGATGAAATCATTACTGGGTCGGTAGTGACTCACGAAGGCGTTATTAAAAACGAAACTGTACAAAAATTATTGGAGGGGAAACTATGACGATTGATGGTTTTACCGCTATTTATTTATTCACATTGGCAGCATTTACTGGTTATGAGGTTGTTAGTCGAGTACCGGTAATTTTGCATACGCCATTAATGTCTGGTTCTAACTTTATTCACGGGCTGGTATTGGTCGGCGCGATAATTGCACTAGGCCATGCTGTCACAACCACTGAAATTATTATTGGTTTTGTTGCAGTGTTACTAGCTACTGGTAATGCTGTTGGTGGTTATGTAGTGACAGTTAGAATGTTAGAAATGTTTAAGAGTAAAAATAAAGGTGACACACATGCGTGATATTATTATTCAAGTTGTTTACTATGCCGCCGCTATTTTATTTATTTTGGGCTTGAAGCGTATGAGCTCACCAAAAACTGCTGTTAGCGGAATTCACTGGGCTGGGATTGGTATATTACTTGCCATTGTGGTTACTTTTTTATTTCCCGGTTTGCACAATTTAGGCTTAATGCTTTTAGCAATTGCAATCGGTGCGGCAATTGCTTGGGTTGGAGCCAAAAAAGTAGCAATGACAGCAATGCCAGAAATGATTGCCATGTATAACGGTATGGGTGGTGGTGCTGCCGCTGCAATTGCTGCAGTAGAATTATTCAAACTTTCCGCTAGCACCGCCATGGTTATGCCACTAACAACTTTTGTTTTGGCAATTGTCGGTGGATTAATTGGGGCTGTTTCATTTTCCGGTAGCGTTCTTGCGTTCTTTAAATTGCGTGATTGGTTAAAAAATATTTATTTTCCAATGCAGCAATTTGTCAATTTGGGCGTGCTCGCTGCAGCAATTATATTAGGCGTTACATTCTTTTTCTGGCACTCCAATTCGATTCTCGTATTGTTCTTTGTCGCCAGCTTAGCTTATGGGGTTTTAATGACCATGAGCATTGGTGGAGCCGATATGCCAGTTGTAATTGCACTTTATAACGCATTTACCGGTCTTGCTGTTGCTTGCGAAGGTTTTGTCATGAGCAACATTTCCATGATTATTGCCGGTACTATTGTTGGTTCCGCAGGTACTTTGTTGACGCTGCTTATGGCCAAAGCGATGAACCGATCATTGACCAACATACTATTTGCTAGGTTTGGTGGTGGTACTTGTTGTGCTTTAGTTGAAGGCACCACAAAATCCATGGAAGTTGAAGATGCCGCAGTAAATTTAAACTTTGTTAACAAAGTAATTATTATCCCTGGTTACGGCATGGCAGTAGCGCAAGCACAACAAAAAGTGTGGGAGCTCGCGTCATTGCTTTTAGATAAGGGTGTTGATGTTAAATTTGCTATTCACCCAGTTGCCGGAAGAATGCCTGGCCATATGAACGTATTGCTTGCTGAAGCAGGCGTACCATACGATTACATCGTGGATATGGAAGATATTAACAACGACTTCCCTTCTACCGACATTGTCATCGTGCTTGGTGCCAATGACGTGGTAAATCCTGCTGCTAGAACCGACAAATCAAGCCCAATTTATGGCATGCCGATTCTAAATGCTGACCAAGCTAAACAGATTTTTGTTATTAAACGTGGTAAAGGCAAAGGTTATGCTGGTATCGAAAACTTATTATTCTTCGATGACAAGTGTCGCATGGTTTATGGCGACGCCAAACAAGTCATATCGCAAATGATTCAAACATTGAAAGAACAAGAATAAATTTTTGATGGTTTGGCATTATATTAAAAGGGCAGATCACCTGCCCTTTTTTTTACCGGAATAAACATTAAGATAACACTAGAGTATTGCCTTTTTGTTTCAGCCAATTTTCGTGTTCTTTATAATCAGACAGAACGTTTTGCACCCTGCTCCAAAATTGCTTTGAGTGATTTCTTTCAATCAGATGCATCAACTCGTGGACAACCACATAATCAAGAATGATTGGCGGGGCCATAATTAATCGCCAACTAATGTTCAACGATCCTTTGGCGCTACACGATCCCCAGCTTCTTTTGGCGTTCGTAAGTCTAACACTCTTATACTGTAATTGCGTAAGACTTGAGTAATAATCGACCCTTCCAATTATTTTTTTAATGGCCTGCTTTTTGTACCAAACAGTCAAATGGTGGTTTGCTTGGCCCAGAAATTTTTTTGGGAAGTACAAAGCCTCAGATATGTTTATATTCTCGCAATCGTCGCATAGTAATTTGTAGGCGTTGCCCTCGTATATAAACTCTTCTCCATCGACAAATTTTTTGGGCACAACACAAGCATGCCTTTTAGTCACAAGAGCCTTTTTCTTTTCAATCCAGGATTTTTTCTTGAGAGCAAACTTGTTGATAACGTCCAAAGAAGCATTAAATGGAGCACGCACTTCTAAAGTTGCATCTTGAGTTATAACCAAAGCAATGGTTCGACGTTTTGATCTTATTATTTTATCGATTAAATCGGTCATTGTTGCCGGAATAGCAGAAGAATCAAGCGTTATATTTATCGATATCTAAGGTATTGTTCATTTTATCTACCACAACTGTTACTGCACAGTCGCCAGTGACGTTGATTGCCGTTCTAAACATGTCCACAAAGCGGTCTATTCCTAAAATCAAAGGGATTCCTTCAATTGGTAGCCCCAAAGACGCCAACACCATGCTCAACATTATAACCGCACCACCTGGATAACCAGCAGCACCTATCGAGCCTATAGTAGATGTTAGAATTAATATTAAATATTGGCTTCCTGTTAAAGTTATCCCAAAAGCTTGGGCAAAAAATAATGCACAGGCGGCAATATATATTGCCGATCCCGTCATGTTCGTAGTTGCGCCAAGCGGTAATATAAACCCGGCCACACGTTTTGATACGCCAACTTTTTCATGCAAATCGCGGATTGATGTCGTGATTGTTGCTTTACTACTTGAGGTTGCCAGCGCTAGAGCTTGAATATGAAATGTTTTTTTATAAAACTGAAGTGGTTTAAGTTTGGCTATTAACAACATCATGCCGAATAATATATATTGTAACGCAAACGCTGCCATGATAACAAAAATGAGCTTTCCTAGGCTTAGCACCAGAGAAAACCCATACTCCCCCACGACCCATGCCATAATTGCAAATACGCCATACGGCGTGGTTTTAATGACCAACTCGACCATTTTAAAAATTACATTGGCAGTCGATATTATTACTTTTCTTACGTCATCTCCTTTTTCGCCAATTAAAATTAAAGCCAATCCCAAGAGAAATGCAAAAAAAGCAACCTGCAAGGTATTACCGGCAGCCATAGCACTAATAGGGTTGGTTGGTATTATATTGGTAATAATATCACCTATTTTTTGTGGGATACTGGCAACACTTCCAATCTCCTGGCTGTGACCATTCATTAAACTAACCCCTACCCCAGGCTCAAAAAATAAAGCAAATGCAATGCCTATAGCAACCGCTATCACGGTCGCAACACCGTAGATAATTGTTGATTTTATTCCTATGCGGCCAAGCGAATGGATATCGCTAATATTGGTCATTCCAAACAATATGGCAAAAAACACCGTTGGCACAACAATCATCTTCACCATGTTGGTGTATATTGTTGCAATGGGTTTAAAGAGCTGAAAATGTTCTGGGAATATATATCCGCACAAAATCCCAAGTGCCATACCGATGAGAACTTTTTGCCATAAGTTTATTTTCATAGGGTTTATTTATAACATAAAATTATATTAAGCGCTAACACACATAGTGCTAATAAACTGCGCGGCTATTTCTTTAGCCGGCCGTTTATGGATGTGGAACGGCCAAAGAGCGTTGGATCAGGGGTAATGCTTCGAGGGGCGCGGCCGACAGGGACGTCGCTTGATTACCGAGGGCAGGAAGTCTGTCCTCGAGAAGTATTATCACTGATCCAACGAGCTCTTTGGCAAAAAATTATTCCTTTTATGGAAGATTTCTTAAATTACCCATGGCCATCTCATCAATTCCATCCTATAATTCATCATCTAAAAATCAATTGGTTAGGGTTGCTTATGAAATTTGGAATAGATGCTATTAGCTTTTACACCTCGAATTATTATATCGACCTCAAAACCTTGGCTGAGGCACGCAAAGTCGACCCCGCCAAGTTTTACGATGATCTAGGGCAAAAGAAAATGGCGATTGCCCCTCCTAATGAAGATGCGGTAACTCTTGCTGCTAATGCCGTATCGGGGGTTTTAAAAGATGAAGATATCGCTAATATTGAAATGGTTCTGTTTGCAACCGAAACTGGGGTTGACCTTTCAAAAGCAGCGGCAACTTATATTCATAAATTATTTAACCTGCCAAAACGTTGTCGCGTGGTTGAGTTAAAACAAGCTTGTTATAGCGCCACATTTGGTTTGCAAATGGGGCTGGCTTGGTTACGTCAAAATTCAGAAAAAAAAGTTTTATTAATTGCTTCTGATATTGCGCGTTATGAGTTCAATACCACGGCAGAATCATCCCAAGGTTGTGGTGCCATAGCAATGCTGCTAAGCGCTAATCCACGATTACTTGAGATCGAGTCTGTTTCTGGCTTTTGTACCAAAGAAACAATGGATTTCTGGCGACCGAATTACTTTGATATCGCGCTGGTTGATGGCCGTTTATCTTGCGATACCTACATGCGCTTTGCTGAAGAAACTTGGCAACAATATGCACAGTTAACGGGGCGTAAATTCGAAGATCACGATCGTTTTTGTTATCACACACCAGTGGCAAAGCTAGCAGAAAGAACACATAAAAAACTAGCTCGAATAAATGGCATAAAAAATCTAACCGAAGAGCAGATAGACTATCAGGTTGGTCAATCGCTGATTTATAGCCGCGAAGTGGGCAATTGTTACACTGCATCATTATATTTAGGCGTCCTTTCCTTACTCGAAAATGTAACAACCGATCTTTCGGAAAAGCTAATTGGTTTATATAGTTATGGTTCCGGAAGCAGTGGCGAGTTTTTCGCTGCACACGTAGTAAATAATTACCAAAACCAACTATCACGCGAACATCATCAGCAAATGCTAGCAACACGACAAGAGCTTTCTGTTGCTGAGTATGAGGAGTTTTATCGATTTAAAACACCGGTTGATGGCAGCGTGTTAAAACTACCAACGTGGCAAACTGGGAAGTTTCGCCTGCAAGCGCTTGAGCAGCATCAACGTATTTATGAGCAAGTCGAATGAGCATCAACTCGCCAAACATATCAATTACCGCATGTGCCCCTGGAAAAATAATTTTATCTGGTGAGCATGCCGTGGTTTATGGAAAACCAGCGTTGGCGGTTGCAGTCGATCGTTTTGCTCAGACAACCATCTCTCACCGCCCGGGCGATAAAATACAGTTTGAGTACATGCATGATAAATTAAATCATGCTTTAACTTTACACGAGTTACAAAATCTAAAAATTAAAATTGATCAACGCTATCGGGGTTTTATTGCGGGTAAATGCAGCATCAAAGAAGTCATGCATAATCCTCTTGAATTAATTCAATATGCTTTTGTTTATTTAGCAGAAGATTTAGCGCTATCCATAAAAAATGGCTTGAATATCCAGGTACAATTAAACCTGCCCGTAGGATGTGGAATGGGGGCTTCTGCGGCTGTAATATTAAGCCTAATGCATGCATTAGTGAGCCATCTTGGCTATCCGCTACCTGCAGATAAATATTTATACCATGGCCGCGAAATCGAGAATCTGCAGCATGGCAAATCAAGCGGTTTGGATCTGTTTTTATCACTCCACGGTGGCTGTTATTTTTTTGTTGATGGTAATACAAGTAAACGCGAGGTACCAAACATCCCGCTGGTTTTAGTAAACACTGGCAAACCACAAAATTCTACAGGCGAATGTGTGACGGCAATTGCGAACCACTTCCAAGCTAGTGATATCGCCGATGAATTCACTGAAGTGACGATGGTTATGGATCTTGCCTTGCAGCAAAAAAATTTAGCGGCTGTACAACAATGTATCCGCGAAAATCACGAGCTTTTAAAATATGTGGGCGTGGTTCCAGATAAGGTAGCCAAATTTATTGCTGCAGTTGAAGAGCTTGGTAATGCCGCGAAAATTAGCGGGGCTGGTGCAGTATCGGGTGATAATGCGGGAATAGTTTTGGTGGTGGGGGAAAAATCAATTCTAGATATTGCCGCGGAATATGGTTATGAGGTTTTAACAATAAAAGGAGAACATTGTGGTCTCCAAATCATATAAAGCTTCAGCTCCTGGTAGTTTAATGCTTTTCGGCGAGCATGCGGTTTTGCACGGTAAGCATGCCATCGTCGCTGCAGTTAATCATTACATTCATGTTGAGTTGGTGCCTCGTGCGGATCGTAATATTAAAATCACCTCCTCTGAATTTAATGAACAGTTGGTTGCACTCGACAAATTTGCAATTACCAAACCATACAATTATGTCCTCGTTGCAATCAAACAATATTTAAAAAAAATTACTTGTGGTTTTGATCTAAAAATTAAATCTGATTTCCCCGCCAACATTGGTTTTGGTTCTTCGGCTGCAGTTACTGTGGCAACACTTGAGGTATTAGCATTATGGTTAGAAGGCAAATCACCGGATCTAATGGGATTATATCGCCAAGCAGTTAAAGTAGTTCTTTTGGCGCATGGGGTTGGTTCAGGAGCTGATGTTGCAGCAAGTGTATTTGGCGGAGTGATTGCATACCAAATGAAGCCAGTGAAGATCCAAAGGCTTAATGTCAAATTGCCTTTGGTTGCGGTTTATTCTGGTTATAAAACGCCAACCTTTGAAGTTATTGCTAAGGTTGAAAAAGAACGCTCGCGCTCCCCTGCTCTTTTTGCTTGTTTGTATAACGCAATTGATTGTTGCGTCAAAAATGCGATTGTAGCCATAAAGAAAAATGATTTGGTGCGTTTGGGCCAACTCATGAATATTCATCAGGGTTTGCAAGATGCGCTGAGCGTGAATGATTCGATTTTGGCCGAATTGATTTTCGCTTTACGTGCTATGCCAAATATTTACGGAGCTAAAATTTCTGGAGCCGGACTGGGCGACTGTGTGATAGGTTTGGGTAAAATTGCTCTCAACACGTTCCCCCAAAATAATGCTCAGAAAAAATTGGGAATAAAACAGATTGATGTTGCAGTTAGTCGTGTTGGTTTTACTTATGTTTGGTAGCCACAAACTTTAGCCAGATTCATTTAGAAGAATTCAGCTCCGAAGGAGCAAAAGGCTTCACCAGCCCAGCCT